>JACPGG010000191.1 GCA_016182545.1 Ignavibacteriales bacterium | reverse complement strand
GGCGGCGGAAAATTGACGCACCAACTGATCGAGCGCCTCTTCAGGAAACATTTCTCCAATCCCGAACTCGATCTGCTGCATGACGGTGCGATGATGCATATCGATGCGGGAAGAATTGCGCTTACGACCGATTCGTACGTCGTCAGCCCGGTATTCTTTCCGGGTGGGAACATCGGCGAACTGGCAGTGAACGGTACGGTGAACGATCTTGCCATGTGCGGCGCGCAGCCAAAATATCTTACCGCGTCGTTCATCATTGAAGAGGGTTTGAAGATTGGCGAATTGGAATCGATCGTGCAGTCGATGGCAGCCGCAGCAAAAAATGCCGGCGTAGCGATCGTTACAGGGGACACGAAAGTCGTTCCGCGCGGGAAAGCGGACAAACTTTTCATCACAACGTCCGGTGTCGGGATCATTCCTGAAGGAAGAATTATTCATCCGGACAAGATCAACGCGGGAGATAAGATCATTGTCAGCGGCACGATCGGCGATCACGGCATAGCGGTCATGTCTGTGCGTGAAGGATTGGAATTTGAATCAGAGATCCGTTCCGACACTTGCGCGCTGAACGGATTGGTGGAAGCAATGTACACTGTTTCGTCCAACATCAATTTTCTGCGCGACCCGACGCGCGGCGGTGTGGCAAGCACGCTGAACGAAATCGCTTCGTCGGCAAAGAAGGGGATTCGGTTAAACGAACAGGCGATTCCCGTCAACAACACTGTCCGCTCAGCATGCGAGATACTCGGATTCGATCCGCTGTATGTTGCAAATGAAGGAAAACTGATCGCTATCGTTGCCCCACGTGATGCAGAAATAATTCTCACTGCAATGAAAAACCATCCTCTCGGAGTAAACGCATCCATCATCGGAGAAGTCACTCCCGATCATTCTGGTATCGTCATTCTCAATACTGCCATCGGCGGCGAGCGGGTCGTCGACATGATCTCCGGCGAGCAGCTGCCGAGGATTTGTTGAGTCGGTAACCCGAACACACAAAGAGACGAAAGGGTGGAAAAACTTTCGTTGCAAGTCTGGTTCGCAAATAGTAGTTTATGTGCACGAAATAAATAAGATCGTTCGATACTATGAAAATATTCCGCCATATCTTAACCTGCTCACTCATTTTCTTTAGTATTCTACTTTCCCAGTCAAGTACGATCTACACAGAATACCATCTTATCCAACGCTCTCCTGGGCATCGGCAGAATTTACGTACAGGATGAAAGCCCGATATTTTGATCTGATGGATTATGATGACATTTTTTACCCGTCGTTTTTCTCCGTTGCATACGGTGATGAACGAATGAACTATGGCTTCAGTTATTTCCGTCAATTTTCTCAATACATACAATCAGATCCCATACCGATGACAACCGTGGACCAACCGGAGGGGACAGGGGAATTTTTACAATTCAGTACAGACGTAGACATCCAATCATATGCTGGGACAGCACAGTATGCACTGTCGAATAAGATCGGCATCGGTATGACGGTCGGAGGAAATTATTTGACGAACCGCGATGAACTAGGACGAAATTACGTAACAGTAAGCGGTTGGAGTTTTCTGGCAATCACAGGAGTTCATGCGAAATTTGATGAATTGACGGTGGGTGCTTCGGTTCGTTATTCATCCCCCTTTTCATCCTGGAACGAGGAGACCAAGCTTAAATTGATCAGAGTATTAGAGCCAACTGGTGAAATAATAACAACGAAATACTTTGCACGACTACCGATAGTGTATCAAGTCGGTATAAGCTATCAAATACAGCCTTCCTTTAGGATTTCGGTCTCAGATGAAATTCAGGATTGGTCCTTTGTTGGATTGCAGTATAAGGAAATATCCAATATCCATATTGGCATAACTGCAACCGTTTCGGAGTATCTCGATCTTCTGTTGGGCTACTCGGAACAATTCGATGCACAGAATGGTGTAACCGATCTGAAGTTCTTCACCGCCGGAATTACTGTACATGCTGAACTTATTACATTTACTGCCGGAGTTTCGGACAGTAAAATGTTCAGCAAAACAAAAGTTCCGTGGTACTCTTACCCGCCAAAGGAACCGTTCCGTCAATTTATCTTGTTATCAGGATTGACATATTCTTTTTAGTATAGAACAGATTTTGAGGATGGGAAAAGCGGGTGAATCCCGCTTTTGTTTTTTCATAAAACAGGTTCATTGCTAAATGGGTCGGAATAGAGTATTTTTCCTGAAACGAGAACGCCCACACCCCATGACCAATTCCGACGAGATGCTTTCGAAGAACATACTGAAGACCGTTGTCTATTTTGATCTGTTCGATTACCCGCTTACTGCCGAGCAGCTCTTCGCATTCCTGCCACAAAATTCCGTTTCGGTTGATGTTGTGAAACGAACGGCAGAAATTCTTGTTTCAAAGAGTGAATTGGTGAAAGAACGTGAATTTTTTTTCCTTCCAACCAGAAAAAAAGATATCGTTGATCGCCGTACTGATGAAGAGCGGTATGCCCGGCGGATGCTGACGATTGCACGACTCTTCTCTTCGTTCATCAAACGGTTTCCGTTCGTCCGCGCCATCTTTCTTACGGGGTCTCTCTCCAAGAATGTCGTCGATCGGTCGGGCGATATCGATTTTATGATCGTCACGGCGCCGAATCGTGTCTGGATCTGCAGAACACTGCTGACCGCATTCAGAAAAATATTTCTGTTTGGCAGTAAAAAATATTTCTGCACGAACTATTATGTGACTGCGAACGGTTTTTCCCACCAGCGCCGGAATCTCTATGCGGCGATCGAAGTGGTAACGACCAAGGCAGTGTGGAACGAATCTGCATTCGATGAATTTCAATCTAGCAACGTATGGACAAAGGAATTTCTTCCGAATTCCTGCATCGAACCGGACAAACGGCTGCTCATTTCTCCCTCTCGATCTTTCTTTCAAAGAGTGTGCGAATTCGTGTTGGATCTCTTCCCGCTCGATGCACTCGACGCCCGGCTGATGGAGATGCACCGCGCGCATTGGCGCAATCAGTTCAGTAGTGTCGATGCCGATCAGTTCAACTCAATGTTCATCATCTCTCCCGATGTTTCCGCCGGCTGGCCCGAAGACAGGCAGGGACCGGTGCTGGAACAATTCCGCCGCAAGGTATCGTCGCTGGGAATAGGATAGCACGATGGCCGACGTTCTCCTTACCCATTCCTACTTTCTTCATTTCGATCTGAAGCAGGAAAAGGCAAAAATGCCGTACCCGCCGCTCGGCACTCTCTACGCGGCGAGTTTCCTCCAGTCGAATAACATCACAGTCCAGCTATTTGACACGATGCTTGCATCGTCGGAACAAGAACTTCGTTCCTCGCTGCAGCATCATGCACCGAAACTGCTGGTTATCTACGACGATGATTTCAATTATTTAAATAAGATGTGTCTGACGCGGATGCGCGAAGCGGCGTTTACGATCTCTGCGATTGCAAAAGAGAAGAATATTCCGGTGATCGTCCATGGCTCGGATGCTGCCGACCATGCAGAAAAATATCTGTCGCACGGCGCCGATGCGGTAGTGATCGGCGAAGGGGAGCAGACACTGCTCGAAGTGTGCAGGGCATTCCTTTCCGGTGAGATGAACAGATTGAGAGCTATCAATGGAATTGCATTTTCAGAAAACGGCAAGACTATTGTTACGGAGAAAAGGAGTCTGCAGCAAACACTCGATTTGCTCCCGTTTCCCGCGTGGAATCTTGTCGATTGGGATCGTTATCGCAATGTGTGGAAAAAGCATCATGGATATTTTTCGGTGAACATGGTGACGACGCGCGGCTGCCCGTACCATTGCAACTGGTGCGCAAAACCGATCTATGGTCAGGTCTATAATTCCCGTTCGCCGGAGAATGTCGTTGAAGAGATGATGCAACTCAAGTCGACTCTGAATCCCGACCACATATGGTTTGCGGATGATATCTTCGGTTTGAAACCGGGATGGGTGCAGCGATTCTCGGAACTAGTGAATGAACGGGGCGTCAAGATTCCATTCAAGATCCAGTCGCGCGCCGATTTGTTGCTGCGGGAGAATGAAGTTGCTTCACTGGCGAGAGCCGGGTGCGATGAAGTAT
>JACPGG010000188.1 GCA_016182545.1 Ignavibacteriales bacterium | reverse complement strand
CGATGAGCTCGAAGGGCGCGACACACCTTCCAGAGGGCTCAATATAGCCGCAAAGTTTCTTGCGCCAAATCTTTTACGATGGGGATTCACTCCTGCAGGCGACAGCGGTTCGTACTTCCAGCGGATGGCATTACAACGCTCCCGGATTCAAGCCGAACAAACAACTGTCGAGATCGACGGTCAAAAATTTTCATACGGTTCCGATTTCATCGCAACACCGGTTCAGTCGTTGGTAAGTGCGCCGTTGGTGTATGTGAAGAACGGCTACATAGTGCGAAAGAAAGAGATCAACCCGTACGCCGGAATCGATGTGCGGGGAAAGATCATGGTGATGCTCGGCGGATATCCGAAGGGGGTAACATTGGCGGATTTTGGCGGAAAGAAGGGAATCGACTACGACACACCATCCAACTATGCAAAGAACAACGGCGCGCTCGGCATACTTTCAATTCCATCGATGCAGGCGCTTGTTCAATGGGATAAAAACAGAAAGAGTTATGTTGAAAAAGGAGATCTCTCGCTCGCATACTTTCTCGATAAAGAAAAACAAGATGTCGTTTCCGTCAGTGCGTCGCAGAAAATGATCGAGGCGTTATTTGCGGGTGAAGGGATACAAACATCAATGTTGTATGATCGCGCATCATCCGATTCTATCCAGCCGTTCGAATTCTCCAAAACAAAAAAGGTCACGTTGAACATCTCAACCATCATTGATACCCAGTACACGCAAAATGTTGTCGCTACTTTGGAAGGTTCGGACAAGCAATTGAAGAATGAATATGTTGCATTCGGCGCACACTATGATCATGTTGGAATTGGGAAACCTGTCAACGGCGATTCTATCTATAACGGTGCGGATGACGACGGAAGCGGTACCGTTGCGATTCTTGCTTGCGCAGAAACATTTGCAAAAGGAGATCGTCCGAAACGGTCGCTGCTGTTTGTATGGCACACGGGGGAAGAGAAAGGATTATGGGGCTCAAAATATTACGTCGCGCAACCGACCGTACCGCTTTCTTCGGTCATAACACAACTCAACATGGATATGATCGGCAGAAGTAGACCGGATACCGGCGAAGGTTCTTCCGATGAAAATTTTTCATCGAGCCACGAGGTCTTTGTCATCGGATCAAAAATGATGAGTTCCACTCTGGGAGCGCTCACTGAAGAAACAAATGCATCGCTGCTCAACATGAAGTTGAATTATAAGTTTGATGATCCGAATGATCCTTTGAAATTGTTTTACCGCAGCGATCACTATAATTATGCAAAGAATGGTATTCCGATCGTATTTTTCTTTGACGGCATTCACGAGGATTATCATAAAGTGAGCGATGAGATCGAGAAGATCGATTTTGACAAATACCTGAAAGTGACGAAGACCGTCTTTGCACTCGGATGGAAATTGGCGAATCTTCCCAAGCGTCCCGCAGCGGATAAGACATTCCCGAGGGAAGCATTTGAGTGACCCATTAGAACCAATCCGATTGCTCTATGCAATCGGATTGGTAAGAGACATTTCATCCCTGCTTTACCTCTCTTTGTCCCATGCATCATCCTCTCGCTACATTTCATAGTAAAATTTCTGTACATTGCGGCGGATGAAAATCAAGTTCTTGCATATTGTAATCGGGTGGGCGCTCTTTGCAGTTGTGATCACTGTCTTGATGGCGCTTGTTCATCCGCCGGGCAACAACGCATTCAACATCATTTCCGAATTCAAATGGGAATCTGCATTTGCGCTCGTCTGGATACCGGCGACTCCGTTCGTGTTAGGGATCTCAAAAAGATTTTCTGTCAGCGGCAACAAGAAGATCCGCAACGGTATTATCCTCAGTGTTGTCGGAATGACCCTCTCGGTCGTACAATGCTTCGCACATTCACTGATCGCATTTGGATTGAATATGGGGGCGGGGGAATACACAACTGCCGTGATGCTCTATTCATTCTACTATAACATTGATAAGATGCTCATTGTGTATTGCGTCCTGGTGGTCTTTCAACAAGCGCTGACCTACTATGAGGAAATGCAGCAGAAGGAAGTGAAGGCATCACAATTGCAAGCGCAACTCTCCGAAGCCCAGATGCAGGCATTGAAGATGCAATTGCAGCCCCATTTTCTCTTCAACACACTGAACGCGATCGTTACACTCATCCACAAGAATCCCGATTTGGCGGAAGAAATGATCGTCCGTTTGAGCAACTTCCTCCGTTTAACGCTCGAAGTCTCGGGCAAACAGTGCGTCACATTGAAGGAAGAACTCGATTTCGTCAACGCATATATCGATATCGAGCAGGTACGTTTTGACGGAAAGTTGACATACAGGCAATCCGTATCCAACGAGATGCTCGATGCGCAGGTTCCCATCCTCGTACTTCAACCGTTGGTTGAAAATGCGATCAAGCATGGTATATCGCGGTATGAGGATGCCCATTCTATTGAGATCTCTGCACAAAGGAGCAACGGCACACTCCAATTATCCGTCATTGATGACGGAATGCCTTCGGGGACAACCGCGAAATTTTTTGGAAATACCGGAATCGGTTTGCAGAACACGAAGGCACGGTTGGAAACGATGTACGGGAAAGATGCTGCAATGACACTATCGGCAAATCTGCCTCGTGGATTGCGTGTTGATCTCACTATACCGTACCAAGAGTTCACCGGTGAAAATTAACACACTCATTGTTGACGACGAACCGCTCGCACGCGAGCGAATTCGGACCCTTTTGAAGGACGAACCTGAATTTGATATTGCCGGCGAAGCCGCGAACGGCAAAGAGGCGCTGAAGAAGATCCAGCTTGTGACGATCGATCTTCTCTTTCTCGATATTCAAATGCCCGAACTTGACGGCATACGTTTGATCGAAAAACTTACCCCTGCACAGATTCCGCTCATCATCTTCACCACTGCGTACGATTCATTTGCCGTGAAGGCATTTGAACTGAATGCGATGGATTATCTGTTGAAGCCGTTCACAAAAAAAAGATTTCAACAATCGCTGCAAAGAGTGAAAGAACAATTCTCATCCGATGATAAGGATCTGTATTCCTCCACAATGCTCTCAACGCTGCAGGCGATCGTGCAGAAGAAACAGTATCCGGAACGGATCGTTGTAAAGAGCGAAGGGAAGATACAATTCATCCCTCTCAAGGATATCATGTGGGCGGAAAGCGATGCCAACTACATCAACATCAACACCATCCGCGAAAAGGTGGTGATGCGCGAAACAATGACCAATCTCTCGCAGAAACTCGATCCGGCAATCTTTCTTCGCACACACCGTTCGGTCCTTGTGAATGTAGAGTTTATTAAAGAGATGAAACCGTGGTTCAACGATGAACTGGTTATCCTCTTGCACAACGGCACACAGCTGCCGGTCGGTAGAACTTACAGAAAAAACGTCCTGCAATCATTGCACTAAATTTCCCGCTTATCCCGGCATTGCACCCATTCATCCCAACAGTGTAACTATTCTATTGAGCATTGGGTATGTTAGCATGTCATTTATCGTAAGGAGGAAATAATGAAAAAAATTGTACAGTTGCTGCTTGCGACCGTATTTGTACTTCATGCAAAAATCATAACCGTACCGGCAGACCATGCAAAGATACAGTTGGCGATCAACGCATCCGCCCATGGCGACACTGTTGTTGTCTATCCCGGCACATATTATGAGAATATCAATTTCAAGGGAAAGAACATTGTCGTCACATCACGCTTTTATGAAAACAACGACAGACAATTTATTCTCAGTACGATCATCAACGGCAGCCAGCCGGCTCATCCGGATACGGCAAGTTGCGTACTGATCGTCTCAGGCGAGAATTCATCTGCAATCCTGCAGGGCTTCACACTCACGGAAGGGAAAGGGACGCGCTGGACGGACGAACATGGAGCGGGAATTTATCGCGAAGGAGGCGGCGTGCTGGTGACACTCTCCTCTCCAGTGATTCGGTACAATTATATCGTGAAGAATGAAATTCTTAACGGTAACAATGTTACCAGTATGGGAGGGGGCGGCATCCGTATCGGTGATGGCGGCGGTGTTGTGGAGAATAATATCATTACGCTGAACAAAGCTCATTACGGCGGCGGCATTGTTCTCAATTACTGCTCCGGCACCATCGTCAGGAACAATATGATCCTCGAAAATTCCGTCCGGCAATTACCCGGATTCGGCGGCGGGGGATTATGGCTCGGATCGCCAAAGCCGGGAGATTCTTCACCGAACATCATCGAGAACAATACGATCTACGGCAACGTTGCGCTCGACGATCCGAACTTGAGTTTTGCCGGCGGACGGGGCGGGGCATTAGTGATGCACAGTAGTATCAAAGCGACCATCCGGAATAATATCATTTGGGAGAACCATTCAGCATTTCCAATTTCCGCGGTTGCAGATTTAGGCGCCATTGCGACGGTAGAGTACAATGATATCCTTGGCGGGTATCCCGGTACCGGGAACATCGATGTCGATCCGCAATTCTCCGATTCAAGTTTCATTTTGAAATCGACCTCGCCATGCGTCGATGCAGGTGATTCGAGCACACAATTCTACGATCCGCATTTCGGTATTAATCCCGAACTTGCCGTCGCCCCTGCACAGGGAACAAAAAGGAATGATATGGGTGCGTACGGCGGACCGGGAGCGGCACATTTCATGTCGTTTGCCCGTTCGAGTCTGTTCCTGCCGCTGGATGTCATCGACCTCGGGTATCATCTTCCAAACGATTCTGCCGGCGTGTTCGGTTACTTTTACATTTTCAATTGGGGATCGAAGCAGTTGAAAGTCGACAGCGCCCGGTTTACAACGACAAATGCATTTTCAGTCGATCTGGCACAACCGACAACGATCAATGTGAACTCTTCCGCGCTTGCTCAACTGACCTGGAGACCGAAAGTACAGATTTTATATGCCGATACAATGCTGTTGTATCATAACTCAACCTATATCAGTAACCCGGCTCGTCTTGCCGTCCGAGGGAACGCTATACCGACGCCGCTGATGAGTGTCAACCTGACGGAACATAATTTCGGTACGTTCGATATCAATGTTCCACAGAAGGATACCGTCGTTTATGTTTACAATCTCGGCACTGGAAGAGATTCGATTTCCGTTTCCGTTAACTCCACCGGCGTTAATCCAACTACAGCCGTCACTGCTTCTCCCGCCGGTTTTTCATTGATGCCGGGCGATTCGCAGGCGGTGACATTCACATTCTATCCGAAGCAGATCATTAAGACATTTATAGGATTGTACACACCGAAGATGCTCTTTAAATCATTCCTGGGTGAGGACACGACGACGAAAGAAAAAAGTATGCGATTTCGTCTTACAGGTACGCTGGGAGTAGAAAAAGAGGGAAGGGTTGCCGAATCATTCTCGCTCTCTCAAAATTATCCGAATCCGTTCAATCCCGTGACGACGATCAGTTTCACGATTCAAGGTTCAGGCTTCACGTCACTAAAGGTGTACGACCTACTCGGGCGCGAGGTTGCCGTACTGGTGAACGAAGAATTACAACCCGGCACGTATCGTGCTCATTTCGATGCGTCACAACTCTCTTCGGGTGTGTACGTGTACACGCTGCGCGTCGGAAGATTTGTTTCCTCCAAAAAATTAACAGTAACGAAATGATGATTCGCCTGTATTGCCTCCTCTTCACGTCGTTCTGTGCCGCACAGATCAATCTGGAGAGTGTGGCGAGGGAGATCGCAGAGAGTGAATCGGCATTTTCAAAGATGGCAGTCGAACAAGGGATCAACGCTGCGTTCCTGGAATATCTTGCGGACGATTGCGTCATGTTCAATCCGCTGCCGGTGAAAGGGAAAGATCTATATAGGGATCCGCCCGAGAGGAAAAATATTTTGTCATGGAAACCGACCCGCGTCGAGATCGCCGGAAGCGGCGATTATGGATTCTCCACGGGACCGTGGGAGATCCGCAAAGCAAAGAACGATACTCCTGCAGCGTACGGACATTTCTTTTCCATCTGGAAAAAGCAACAGAACGGTGACTGGAAAGTGGCTCTCGATCTCGGGATCAGTTATCCGAAAGAGAAAACGAGACAGGAATCGTTGCAGATTCGAACATCTTCAACGAAAAATGGAACTCGCGGGATGAACAAGGATCTTGTACTTAACGCGGAACAAATATTTGCGAAGGGAGCCGATCGTTCTTATACGGAAGCGTATGTGCAACAGGCATCCGAACAGATCCGCGTGTATCGGGACGGCCATTTTCCGGCAGAAGGGAAAGTGAAGGGAAAGAACCTCGTTACGCTGGATGCAAAGAAGTATACGTTCGATCCATTGGCGGCGGATATTGCTCCCTCCGGCGATCTTGGATATGCGTACGGTGTGGCGGTGACACCGGAGAAAGATTCAAACCTGTTTGTCCATGTGTGGCGTCTGGAAAAAGAGTGGAAGATCGCGATCGATATTCTGAAATCGTTCAAATGAATTGAAAGGAATTCTATGAACCGGTCAATCATACTTTTGCTGCTTTTCATTACCGCATCGCAATTGCAGAGTCAAGAAATTCCAATATCGGTGAAGAACTTCGATCCGGTGAATGTCACGACGGAAGAGACAATGTACAAATCCAAAAAAGGACTCCGGGTAACCGAAAAAATTCCAAACCGGGAGACTATTGCAATTGCAAAAGGGATCACATTTGAGAATGGGACGATCGAGGTGGAAGTTGCTGGCAAACCGCTGCCAAATGCAAATCCCGGCGCACGCGGATTCATCGGCATTGCGTTCCGTGTCATCAACAATGACACATTACGGTACGACTGTTTCTATCTTCGTCCCTCCAACGGCAGAGCGGATGATCAGATACGAAGAAATCATTCTACACAGTACATCGCACATCCCGCCTATCCGTGGTACAGACTGCGGAAAGAATTTCCCGAGTTGTATGAATCGTACGTCGATCTGGCTGAAGGGGAGTGGACGAAGATCAAAATTGTGGTGAAGGGGAAGCAGGCGAAGTTGTATGTGCACGATGCAGATCAACCGGCACTCATTGTCAATGCGCTCCTCCATTCCGAATCCATCGGCGGTGTGGCGCTCTGGGTGGGGCAGGGGACGGATGGGTATTTCAGAAATTTGAGGATCACGAATCAATAAAAAATAAATTCGCGGTCGCTTTTCAGTAGTTATCTCGCTCTCCGCGCCCTTTGCGTCCTCAGCGGTGAAAACGGAATATTTAATATTGGAAATATCACTAGAATGCAACTATTGAGTATATCTCTTACCCCTTACTCTTTTTTATTGTTGAAACATTCATCGCTTTCATCACCGGGCAGACCTTCGTCAATCCTGTTTTAAGGAAAAAGGGGATTAGGATGATGACAGGGATAAGCCCGTAGAGCGGCAGAATTGCTTCGAGAATGAAATGGTACGCAACCAATCCCGCGCAGACGATGCCGAGAATGATCCTGACGACACTGTCCATGTGACCAACATTTTTTTCTTCCGGCATTTGAACCTCAATTGTTTTCTCGTTCCCATGCTCTCCGCTCTATGGCGGACAAGTGTGTGGGAACGTTTATTGTCACAAAACTCTGTTTCGTGATATGCGAAACGGGCCTACCTGGACACATTTTCAACGCATTAACATAAGCTTCTTCGTTTGAGAAAATTCATTCGTTCGAAGGTGATAGAAATAGACACCACTCGATAAGTTATTTGCTTTAAATTCCGCTTTATAACTTCCGGCTGGATTTTCTTCATCAACAAGTGTTCTTACTTGCCTGCCAAGCATATCAAATACGATAATCTTTACTCTAGAATCTTTTGGTAAATCGTATTCGATAATAGTTGTTGGATTAAATGGATTAGGATAATTCTGTCGAAGCGCAAACTTTTCAGGAATGCTATTCGGGGGATTTTTAACGCCTGTTACAATGCTCTTTCTATATCCAGTGCGTTGATTATTTCCTTTGAATGTCCACCATTCGTACGACGATGCACTAACATTTTGTGTGCTCACTACAAATTCAGTATTCAGATTTACAAGTGAACTGTCCGAAGGGATTTTCATTATATACACTTTGCCAAGCGTATCACCAACCATAATCATTTTAGAATTGGTGGCGAGCATTGGGGCAAGAATTGGCTTACCAGTTTGAAGAATCCATTTTTGATTTCCACTTTGATCCAGTGCAAAAATTGTTCCGTTCATTGCTCCAAAATAAATTGAACCATCAACACCTAATGACGGAGTCGTCACTATCGGGGAGTTTGCATTAAACTCCCAAAGTTTTTGTCCGTCTTTTGACAGAGAATATAATTTTCCGTCATACGAACCGACATAAATGATTCCGTCTAATCCTATTATTGGCGAAGATTTTACAGAACCTCCGGTAAAGACATTCCACTTTATTATTCCGTCAATGCCAACTTTGTACACGAATCCATCCATTGAACCGAACACGATACTCGAATCTGTTCCAAGCGCGGGTGAAGTACGGATAGGAGCTATAGAATTGTATGTCCAGAGTACCGTACCGGTAGACGAAACCGCATATAATTTATAATCGTCGCTCCCAAAGTATGCAATACCATTTTCGTCAATAGATGGGGATGAATATATCGGACCTCCCGTTTGCACATTCCATTTAATATTTCCTGCTTCGTCTAATGCAAATAATCTTCCTGTTGAGATGCCGACATAAATTAAAGTATCAAACCCAGAAGATGGGGAAGACACTATCGTTCCACCCATCGCTTTATCCCAACGCGGAGTTCCCTGATAATCAAAAGAATAAAGTCGCGTGTCATTGCTGCCGACGTAAATATTATCCTGGCTGCTTACGCACGTTGTGGATTGAATGGAACCGCCCGTTTGAATCGTCCACGCTATTGTACCCGTTGTATCAAATCGGTACACACTGCCACCTTTTGAGGTTACAAAATAAATGTTCTCACTTAACTGACTGACTGCCGATTCAATTGAACCAGTTGTTGTTGCTTCAGCCGCATAAACGGATATTTTTACGGAATCTTTCTTCACAATTCCTCTATCGCTTGTCATTGAGAGAACAATGTGCCACGTTCCAGTCGGTAATTCCGCTGTAACACTGTTTGATGCCCCAATGACATTGTTTCCGATTTTCCACTCATATCCGGCAATGCTTCCGTAAGAAATAGACGCTGTTGGAGTAATTGTTTTTGATTCTTTCCCGTCAAAATTTGTATCAAACCAGATACTTGGCGTGTTGAAATTAACGGTAAAAACTTGTCCTGCAATTGTATAATTTCCGGTTCTTGTGTCGCTGACAACCCAGCCTTTTCTGAATCCTTTTGCTTTCAATACCTTGTTGGTATCTATCAAAACGGGAGAGATATAAGAAGTTGAACTTTCGGTCGGTTCGCTTCCATCAAGTGTATAATAAATTTTAACCGAATCAGATACAGAAGTAATAGTTATTGTTTGCGGCGCACTATAAGAACCCGCTGCCGGAATAAATGAGGGCATTAACGCTTTCAAAAGATATGTTGCAGTAATAATATCGCTTGAACTCCAGTCGGTCTTAAATGCTCTTGCTTTTAAAGTCTGCGATGAATCGATTTTTATCGCTTGAGAATAGAGTAAAGAAGATTGAGTTGGTAAAGAACCATCAAGCGTGTATCGAATTTCTGCCAGGTCCGTTGAAGTTGAAATTGTTACATTCTGCGAAGTGTTATATGTACCTCCACTAACACTAAAAACCGGATTAAAAACTTTTGTGTAAATTGTAAAGTTAGAACTTTCATCAGACAACGATGAATTAGCTGCGTCGCTAATTTTGAGTTTAGATTGAGAGGAAGATGGCGCAACAACTGGAACTTGCCAATTGTAGGTTTCTTGCGACGCTGCGATATCTGTTGCGATTAAATTCCACGTTGAGCCATCGTTCGTAGAATATTCGATTTTAATTTTATTGAAAAAGCCTGCTTGCCATTTTATCTCATAATTCGTTGCACTTCGTAAAGAATCAGGGATTACTTCCAAACTTAGAAAAGGAGTCACATCGTATTTGTTTAATTTACCGTCTGCCGATATTATCCAAGCAACATCATTTTTATCGACGGCGATGCCAGGAATATCATCGCTCGATATTCCTGAATTCGAAATGCCATATTGTGCCTGGATACTTCCGCTATCAGATATCTGATAAACACCTTGTGTTTTCGTTCCTACCCATACCGTTGAAGAATGATATCCGATACAATTTATTTTTTGTGTAATAAACGGCGGATTATTGGGATTTGAATTACCATTTGTAAATATTGAAATAAGATCGCCTTGATTTCCTGCCCAAACCATATTCATTAATGACCGTGTGGCAATAATTCCAACTGTTTTTTTTCTGAAACCGGGAAAATTAATATGATTTGTCCATGAGGTGCCATTGAATTTGCTTACAGAAAAAACCGAGTCATACCCCACCCATAAATTATTGCTACTATCAATTGCTAATGCAGTAACAGTGTTATTGATTAATTCTGAATTTGAAGTTGTAAACTCTGTCCAATTTATGTCGTCGTATTTCAATACCCCATTTGATGTTCCAAACCACATATTGTTATTCTTATCTTGTGTGATAGCATAAATGGACTTTCCTACATAATATTTAATCCAATTCGTTCCATTATATTTACTTATTATATCTTGAGTACCAAGTCCGTTTGCCGTTCCCACCCAAATATTATTTGCGCGGTCAACATATACTGCTCCTGTAGGTCCTCGACCGGCAAACGACGAATCTATCTTTACCCAAGTCGAATCGTTGAACATCACGACAGGAAAATGTGAATCGATAGTATTTCCAGTCCCAATCCATTTGTTGCCATTTGTATCTATCGCAATGGAAGTGAATGAGAAGACATATTCAGGTGTGTACGTAGTCCATCCGGGATATTGTGACTGTGAGAAACCGACACAAAAAAGTAACAGGGAAAGCAATCTTATTTTCATACTACCCCCTTGTTGTATTGAGAGTTGAGTTTTTTGTACTACAAATACGCCCTTACAGACCGCAACTCCGCCAAACGCGAAGTGATCTCTTCAGCTAAAAATGTGGCGGACAAGAAAGCGCGTTGCGTGCTGTTTGGGTCTCGATGGTGTTCATAGATGAGTGACCGGCTAAGTCGGGCAAAATCATTTTGCAAATGATTGTATAAAAAAATTTAAGAACTCTTCATTTGCATGAAATAAATTATCTGCAATCCGATTCAAATCTTTTGTTTCAATATCTGCTTGATTCCATTTGAGAACTTTTTGTTTGCTGCTTCTAGATATTTTTACTTTATGAATCGACTCTTTATCGTAACATACAATACAGAGTGAATTGTATCATTTCTTTCGGTGATTGAATCTCTTAATTTTTGTAGGATTTTACCAAACGTGTTCAATAATTTCTCATCTTTTATTTTGTAAATGAAGACTGATTCTAACATTGATAACACTTTACCAACACTTTCACCTGCTAGCATAGATTGCAAGACCCCCAGATCGATTTTGGACATGATTGAAAATGATAAAACAATATTGAATTCAACATTACTCATCGCTTCAACAATCCTACCAAGGGCTTCCAAGTGTGCTTTTCTATTAGGTGTCATTACTACAAGTTTCATAAACAATGTTGTTCAATACGATGAAATGTGCAACCCATAGGATCTGAATTAAGCCGCGTGGCGGAGTAAAGTCTTTTTTATTCAAGAAAATGTAGTCTATTATTCTTTGAAGTGCAATCCGCTCTTTCTTGCCATCTCTCTCGTTTCTCGTTATCTTGCGTGAGCGAATTATTTTTTCTTCCGGAATGACAAGTATAAAAACATCTCAAAAACTGGATGCTTCGCTGCGCTCAGCATGACAATAATGCTTTGATAGATGGACACCAACACACTTCATAAAAAATATCTGCAGCAAGGAACGGCGGGATTTGCCATTATCCGCAAGTTTCATTCCCGCTATGCCGACCTGCTTGCAAAGAACAGCGTCATGAGCATTGATGATGTTCTGCACGAGATATTTTTGTCCCTTTCCAAATCAGATCTTACCGACGTCCGCAATGTTGAACATTACATCATGCGCGCCATTAAACTGCAATGCTGGTCGCTGCTGGACAAAGCGATCAGGCAAAAAACAGTCGGTGAGGTGTGCGCAGTGACGGGCGATGAGAAAGAAGAACCGGGAGAGCAGGTTCAGCACATCGCAGATCAAAACAATCAATTGACTGAACTGGAAGGGATGGATCTGCTGGTGCAGATCAATCTATTTAAGGCGCGATTGAATCCGCACGAGGTCCGGCTTTTGAATTACCTGATCGACGAGACCGAACGCGCCGACATTGCAACATTTCTGGAAATGAATCTCAATACGCTCGACACGAATATCCGGCGTCTGCGTATAAAACTGGCGGAGTATCTTAAAAATCTCGGGTATCTCCATTCCGGAATGGAGAGGTTTGGATAGAGACAACTCAAAAATGGACAGTCATTGCGAGGCGTTGTACGCCGAAGCAATCTCCACAGTTTCATGAGATTGCTTCGTCATCCCGCTTCGCGGGATTCCTCGCAATGACAATTCATAATATTTAAGAAAGTTTTTTCAGAATTATCGGACTATGTATACAGTATATTCTGTAAAAATTAAAGAGGGGAAGATGCCCGACATCTTGTGCATTGACATTGATGAAATTTCAAATTCATCCTGGTTCATTACCACGATGTCGGACATCTGAGCGAGTTT
>JACPGG010000186.1 GCA_016182545.1 Ignavibacteriales bacterium | reverse complement strand
GATGATGCTCGGCGAAGAATTGACATATAATATCAGTTATTCCATCTTCGATCTCGGCGAAGTGAAAGTGCAGATCACTGATACTGCTACAAAAGCAGGCGTTCGAGTGTACAAGACGAAGGCATTCATCGATTCATACAGCGGCGTTCCATTCGTTGATCTGCATCAGGTTTTTTACAGCGAGGTCGCTCAAGATTTTTATTCAAAGTTCTTTACTGTGCATAACACCGCCAAACCTGAGGAAATGCCATATACACAGTACGCTTTCGATTACGAAAATAAAAAAGCATACTACGAACTCGGATTGAAACCTAAAAATACGATATCGAAAAAGGGAAGCGAAACCGTTACGGAGTTTCAGCAAGACGGCCTTTCTCTCTTCTATTTTGCACGGAATAACGTGCACGAGAAAAAGAAAATCAAAACGCCGATATTCATCAACGAGAAATCATTCTTTACGGATTTCAATTTTATGAACAAATTGGGTTCACAAGAAATTGACGCAGTTGAGTATCCGGTCGAAACGATTGAATTTGAAGGTAATGCCAACTTTATCGGAATTTTCGGGCTCACGGGATACTTCAAAGGATTTTTCAGCAATGATGTTGCATCGATCCCGATTGTTGCGAAAATGAAAGTGCTGGTCGGGAGTATTCACATTGAGTTGACAAAGTGGAATCGTCCCGGGTGGACACCTCCAAAAGCCAACCAATAGTATGGGAATTGTTACATATCAGGGGATAACGCCTACAATCCATCCAACGGTATTCCTTGCTGACGGTGTTCATATCATCGGCGATGTCGAGATCGGCAAAGATTCGAGTGTCTGGTATAATACTGTCATCCGTGGCGATGTCAATTATATTCGCATCGGAGAGCGGACCAACATTCAAGATAACACAGTAATCCACGTTACAAACAAAAAATTTCCCACTCACATCGGCTCAAATGTGACTGTAGGTCACAATGCTGTAATTCACGCTTGCACAATTAATGATTATTGCTTAATTGGTATGGGTGCAATTATATTGGACGACGCAACAATTGGTCCGTATTCTCTCATAGCCGCCGGAGCTGTAGTCACAATGGGGAGCGTCATTCCGCAGGGGATGCTTGCAGCAGGGGTACCAGCAAAAGTTATTCGCCCCTTAACGGATGAGGAACGCCAATCTCTTGTGCAGTCTGCACAAAATTACATCGATTACGTAGCAACGTACAGGTGATCATTCGAAAGGTACTCACCGATGAAACTCAAGTTTTGGGGAGTGCGGGGATCAATTCCAACACCGGGTAAGAATACTGTTAAATATGGCGGCAATACTCCGTCACTTGAACTGCGTCTGGATAATGATGAATTGATCATCTTTGATGCCGGGACCGGTATTCGCAATCTGGGGGATTACTTGATCTCAAAAGGGGAATCGCTCAGAGCGTACATTTTGATCACTCACCCGCACTGGGACCATATCCAGGGATTTCCGTTTTTCAAGCCAGCATTTATTTCAGGGAACGAAATCACCGTCATCGGTACAGATCGTGAAGAGATCGACCTGCAGCATATCATTGCTGACCAGATGAAACGGATCTACTTCCCCATCCAATTGAATGAGCTGAAAGCGACGCTCCATTTCCGCAGTATTGGCGAAGAAGAATTCAAGATCCACGAAGCAAAAGTGAGGACGATCTATGTCAATCACCCGGGATTTACCGTGGGGTATCGCATAGAGTACAAGGGTAAAGTGTTGGTCTACATCAGCGATAACGAGCCGTTCGATAAAGAATCCGCCACACGAATGACGAATTTTGAACCGGTCGTGCTGAAAAAATTCCTGGAGCAAGACGGCGATCCGAACCAGCGTATAATTGATTTTGTGAAGAATGCGGATGTTTTCATACACGACGCGACATATACTCCTGAAGAATATGTGGACAAGGTGGGTTGGGGTCACTCACATTATTTATTCACTTTGCAGCTTGCAGACCAGGCACGCGTCAAACATTTGGTACTCTTCCATCATGAACCGAACAGAAACGATGAACAGGTCGATAAGATCCTTGAACGGTGTAAGAATGAGATAAAGCTGCGGTCGTATTCATTTGAGTGTTCCTCTGCATTTGAAGGGCTGGTTATTTCGTGGTGAAAGAGAAGGCTTGACTTCCATACCATCCTATCTCTATATTAGTAGTGAAAGAGATGCTCATTTGACGGTACCAACAACACATACGGCATGAGACATCAAACCCCGACAGCAGTGCAACGGGGTTTTTCTGTTTGAGAGACATCCAACGGGCATTTTATGAAATCAACATTCGGAAAATCAGATATCGGATCGATCGGGAAGACGCTGGGCATTGAAGGGAAATCGAAAGGGAACAATATTCGGTTTGAGCTGTCCAACGCAAAAGACCATCGTCAGCTGGCATTGGAGATTTATCCCGGCATTTCCATCGGAAAGAAAAAAGGGAATTTGATCTCTGCATACACGCACAACACTCATTTCCAGCTTCATTTTTGCAACGGATATGTGGTAAGCCGCGATGTCGGCGAGGTAACGTTCATCAGTGAGACAAAAGACAAAGTATCCGCTATTGTGATCGAGCGCGAAGGGGGATGCACTTTTTATTCAAATGTGGATCGCTCCATTCTTTCCGGGGATTATCGAATGCTTGCAATTGATGTGATGCTTGCCGGTATTGCGCTTTCTCTGACGAAAGAAGAGTTAGCCAAGTCAAAGAAATCTTCAAAAAAATGATCGAACTCTCACTTTTCTAAAGAAATACGCTTTTAACGTTCAGAATTCACTTAGTTTGTAGCAAACTTAAGAATTAAAGAGATTATCCCTCACTTTTATCTGTATTCTAAGAAAATATTCTGTTTTTTGGAACTCTCACTTTCAAGATATCTCGAAAACTATTCTTTTTCCTT
>JACPGG010000185.1 GCA_016182545.1 Ignavibacteriales bacterium | reverse complement strand
ATGCAAGGGCGTACTCGGTTCCCTGCCTCATCTCAAAATCGGGCAATGAAAATACAAACCTGTACCATCGCTCCCCTTTTGTGCTGTTGAATGCGACAAGATCGAACGATTCGCGTTCATCCAATTGATCGAGCAGGAATAGTTTTGTCCCGTAACCGAATCCGACGTCTGTATCGTACGCAACAATCGGGAGAGCTTCAAAATCGGGCTGTGCCCGGGCAGAAGATGAATCCTGCCCGAACAGGTGTACTACCATCATACAACTGAATATTATACTATGATAGATGCGCTCACGCATGTGATTACCGAATCAAAATCATCTTTTTTACCGATCTGTATTTGCCCGATTCAAGTTTGTAAAAATAGATTCCGGATGCAATGCTGCCTGCAATCCATTGTATTTCTTTCACACCCGGGGAGTGCACTTCGTCAGTCAATGTTGCCACCGTCCTGCCCAGCATGTCGTAAATCGTCAGGCATACTGTTCCCGTTACCGGTACTTCATATCGAATAGTCGTTGAAGGATTGAACGGATTCGGATAATTCTGTTCCAGACGGAATTCAGTAGGGTCCGATGATGGTTCCCTCTCTTTCACGGGACTGACCACGCTGTTCCTCCGCTGCGGGTAGATCGTATCGCGCTGCGTAACGTATGCAACCAATGTTTGAAACTCGGTCGAATCGTTGTAAATCACCAGATTTGAGAACGGTATTTCCAGCGTCGTCATAAACATCGGGGTAAATTCGCCCGATGCAACAGAGTACTCTTTCGCCGGATCAATCGGTTCTCCGTTCACAATTACTTCCTCGCACCGTTCTCCTACAGATCGGGATGGATTGTAGCGGTATGTCAATCCCGATGCCTGAATCAAAAACTCATCGTTCATTTCGCTCATGCAATATTCCAAACCGGTTTCAAGTCCCTGCACAATTGCGGCGCCGGTCATCATAAATGTTGCCATTCGGTAGCCGAGATAATTGTACTCATTGAAACCGTACCCGACCACCCGAAAAAGATCGGCAGCGACGATCGGTCCTTTATACAACGGCTGTGCCGTCGAGCCGCCTGCTTCGATTGCAATGTCCGTCTTGAACATTTCACGGAACGCATTGGTGACAAGATTGCCTATCGGAGTATCTTTTGGTCCGTTGGACGAAGGATCGGGGGACACTTCTTCAAAAGTTTCCGCAGCATAGCCGATCTGCTGGGAATAGAGAGGACCGAATGCCGCTTCAATCGCGCTCTTCAGCATTTCCACAAGAGCGGCGATGTCAGCATCTTCGTTGACAGTAGTGTTCACCGGTATCATCGTATAGCCGGCAATCCGCACGTTGTCGGATTCTTTCACGACGGTAATTTTTCCTATGTTGAGATAGAAACCGTCGGTCTGAACGATGAATGTCGTGTCGCCCGCAACATTCGGAACAGCAATTGGCTCATCGAATTTTATATGATCGTGTCCCCCAACGATAATGTGTATCCCCGGAACGTAAGCAGCCACTGCCTGATCGATGCCGACGCCGAGGTGCGACAGACAGATAATCAGATCGCATCCACGAGATTGTAATGTATCGACCATTGCCGCCGCAGTTTCCAGAACCAACGTATCAACAAATGCGGGAAAGGGTCGCGACAAAAGATTTGTCGATGGCGTCAATAAACCAAAGATGCCGACAGTCATTGCACCGTACTGTTTGATAAGGTACGGTTGAATATACTGTTTCAGAGGCTGAGCTTCCGGCGCATCAAGAATCAGGTTCGCAGAAAGAAGCGGCACCTGCGCTTGTTGAAATGCGGTATCCAGTGCCTGTTTCAACAATGCGGGACCGAGATCGAACTCATGATTGCCGACAGCCATGGCATCGACACCCATGGAAAGAAGAACGGCAAGTTCGCCTGCGCCTGCGGTTCCGTTGAATACCGGATCGCCGATGAATGAATCTCCCGCATGCAATGTCAACACGTTGGTCGATTGTAATTGTGTTTGTTTGATCAGCGTGGCAACGCGCGCCGCGCCGCCGAGCGTTCCCTTCAATGGTACATCTTTCGGACCGATCGGAAGGATGTTCGAATGAGTGTCATTCATGTGAAGGATCACCAGCGTGTCGCCGGCGGCAAATGCCTTCATCTGGAAGCCGATGAAGGCAAGTACGATACTCACAGTACAAAACATTGTTTTCATATCGCCTCCTGTTGTTAAGCGATCAGATCGCATTATTTTGAAGTTCTGTTGATGGAATATCCGAACACAAAGGAGAGCCGGTTACCGTCCGGATTTGTTGCAAGTACGACATTCAACGGAATATTCACCCCGCCGTAATCCAGCACGTATCCGACAGCGACCACCAATGCGGTGGAAATTTTAGTCGGGGTCACGATCGCATTGGGTCCCATACCGAATTCGAATCCGCTCGGCAGCCTGATTCCCATCGCCAGCGACGCGCTTGGAATCAACGTTCCGTATTCAACACCCGCCACAAGAGGCGTCAACTGGATCACGAACGACGGGCGATCCCCTTCCGGCTGCACCTGGTATTCAAAATGCCAGCCGAACTGACTGATGAACCTGCCGATGTTTTTCTGTTTCAGATCGTAGACTAACTTCCCGTCCCCGATCACCGATGTAATTCCCAAACGCGGACCTCCCAGATTGTTCTCTCCGAATTTCAGTTCCTTAAGAAATCCGGGGGACGTTTGGCTGAGTGCGCACGACAGCGTGAACGCCATGCACATTCCGAAGTGTGCGATTGCTTTTTTCATGACTGCCTCCTTTGTTGTATTGATTCTGATGTTGGCCGCTGTGCGGTACGAACCGCCGATGTAACGACCAAATTAAAAGATGATTCCGCCGCCGATGGACAACGCATGATCAGTGTACCCGAGATCTCTGTCTGCAAATTGAGCGCGAAAATTCAGGAACATGGTGTTTATTACCAGCACGTCATATTTCAAAGAAAGTTGAGGCGATTCAATTGTCGGTCCCATGCACATCCCCATCCAAAATCCCGAACCGGTTCGCCGGGAATTGTATCCAAGCCCGACATCAAAAAATCCGCCGCCGGTTGCCAACGGCATATTGTTCAAGAGACTGGTGGAAAGAAACAATCCTTCCCGGTTGCCGATCCGAAGAGTTCCCGAAGGAATGACCATCGCAGAATTGCTGTTCCAGTTCGTCATGCATCCGCCGACATCCAATCCAAAATATTTCCAATGGACGCCTGCAGTAGGGGTGAGATACCACCCTTTCTCTGAGGAGATCGTCCTGCCTTCGGAATAACCGCCGTATCGATCAAATCTCTTTTCTGTCGCAGAGCCCAGTGAAAGGTATCCGGCGTGAACGCCGTACCGGTAATGCTCTTCTTCATGGCGGACTCCGGCACTAAAATCCGTCACAGGTATTTTCGTTGCTCCCACAATATTCCCGTTGCAGTCGCGCGTGAATTCGGTGAACGAACCGTTGCCGAGTGCGATACGAACCTCGGTCCATGACGTGTCGGCTCCATCCGGCCGGAATGAAACGATGTACGGATAGAGAAGAACAACAATGAGCGCATGGATGTATTTTGATATTTTCATACTGTCGCACACCTCCTTCCTTTCGCAAATGGTTTTCGTTCGTATTACTGGTGCAACATACTCGCCGGAGAGGAGAGAGTTGTCAAAAAAATGTCACGGTGAAGTCAAAACATTGTGGGACGGCACGCAGAAAAATTACACTTGAAAGTGAACGACTACCGCCGTACTTTGCATCCGCGTTCGCGTTGATTATCACACCATACGGGGGAAAGATCGTGGCAGGCAGGTCCTTATCGCGCGTATACAGACACCTTTATCTGCTTGTGGATGCGGTCATTCTCATTCTCTGCCTTTTTCATATTCCCTCGATCATGGAGCGCAGACACTTTCCCTTCGCCCTAAGCGATCGGAACGGATCGGTGATCATCACGGAGATTGCCTCGTCCCATCTTGTACCCATTCTTTCCGTCGGCGACAAACTTGTTTCCGTCGACGGCGTACTTCCCCGCACTGTGTTTGAGTTGCAGTTCATCGCTGATACGAAAAAGAAGCATGATCTGATACTCGTCATAGCGGATCACCGCGGGACTGAAGTGAGCACACCGGTCGAGTTGCTTCCTTATTACGATTCAAAGCGTTTTGTCCTATTGACATTTTTTGTCGGCATTGTGATGCTTATGCTGAGCGGCATGCTCATATTCTCGATCCCGCATGAACCGTTGGTACATTATCTTCACAACATCATCGTCGCGCTCAGCACCGCGCTCATGTTAACGTGGGGAACACTGGACGGGTCATTGCTTTCGGCAATAACGACTGTGCTATTTTTTCTCTCGTACATCCTGTTCGGATTTGTCTTTCTGTTATTCGGCAGAGCATTGTGGAAACCTGACGCTCAATTCCCGTCGTGGATGGTCGCCGGCATGTACGGCATCGTTCTTGTCTATGCAGGATGGATTTCACATCTCTACCTTTCATCCGCAGCAACGGTATCACTGGAACGGTTCAGGATCTTCTCCTCGTACCTTTTCGTTTTCCGGCTCTTCGTCGTTCTCGCCGTTTGCACCGGAATGGGAGTACTGATCGCTTCGCTGGCAAGAAAAACGACCCCGGAAGAAGCGACACGGCTGCGCTGGATTATCGGCGGAATTATTGCCGGCGGAATTCCATACACCATCTTCGGCTTGATCCCCGTTACATTTTTGGGTGTTGATGCTTTTGCCGAAGAATTAAGCACATTGTTTTT
>JACPGG010000034.1 GCA_016182545.1 Ignavibacteriales bacterium | reverse complement strand
GTCATGGCATCACGTTTCAGACTTTTCAGATGGGCTCCACCTTTATGGTGGAGTCCATCTTGTTTTCAGGATTCTTACTCCCTTCTTTCCCGTCGTCCTTCTATCCGCTGGCGGCGTTCTTTCTTCAGTTCTTCGTACTTCTTTTTCTGTTCCTTGGTCAGCAGGGCGGCGATCTTTGTGTCGGTCTCTTCCATCAGCGCCGTCATCTGCGCGCGCCGTGCCTCGCGGTCGTCGCCCGATTTGTCGAACGCCGCTTCCCGTTTCTTTTCGGACTCTTTCAGGATCGCTGTGACCTTTGCTGCTTGTTCGTCGGTCAGTGTGAGCTCTTTCTTCAGGTTTGCGACCCGCTCTTCGGTCGTCATCCGCATCGGCTGGGCGAACAGCACGGCAGCGCCGCACAGCACCAGGACTAAAACAAGTGACATTCGTCGTTTCTTCATCTCAACTCCTGTATAATATGGATAGGTTTGTATATTGCAGACGGGCATTGGACACCCCGCCGGACGGTTTGGTTGAAAAAGAGATCAGCAGCTTACAAACCTTGCACACTGGGTTATAGAAATCGTTTTTTGTTTTTTTTTATACCAAGATTTTTAGCATGGGTGCGAACAGCACCGGCTGTGCGGTGCAGGCGGGCGGCTATTACTGAGGCATGTTTCTTTAGATACCACCGTTTGATGTATGCGTCGTCTGCGCGGGTGAAAATGCGGCGCAACAGAGGGATGTTCATCGCACGCGCCTGTCCATGAACGGAACGAACGGTGCGTCCCAGCGCAGCCGCAATGGCAGAGAGTTTTTGGTGCGCATAATGCCGCTTCAGGTACATTTTTTCCTTGGCAGACCACCGCGGCACCCGTAGCTGCACTCCTTCGATGAACTGGGTTCGTGCTATCACTGCTTTGTGCGTGCGGCCGAGGACCGCAGCGATCTCAGCAGGACTCCGTTTGCCGTACCAGCGCCGCATGTAGGCGATTTCCTGCGAATTCCAACGCAAGTTTTTGTTTGAGATCCTCAGCATATTTGCCTTCATTTGCACGGACGCCTTGGTGCGTCCCATCCTCGCAGCCAATTCCCGCACCGATGTGGAATTGTAGAGTTTTTTGAGCAGGGCGGTCTCTTCGGGAGTCCATCGTTTGCTGTATTTCGGCATAATCGTTCGTTACATGTGGCGGAAACGGGGAACTGTGGCATCACCCGTCGAAAGGTAACTTTTTTTCTGCACAATGAGAAACCTGATTGCGGCACACGGGCGAACGAACCGGGTCTTTTTCCCCTTCCTCGGCAACGGACAAAGGATGGATTACTCTTTTGACTTTTTCACCCCATCACCCGGTAACAAATAACAAATAACCAGTAACCAGTATCCAATAACCGGCACCCAGCATCCAGTATCCAGCATCCAGATATTCTTCTCCGGGACTGTTTCCCATCTCCATGCATTTCATCATTTTTTAACTTGCTGTCGATGCAAAATACGTTATATTACTTACGGCAAATTCGACCATTCATTCATTTCTTTATTTTATGAAAGGATCAACGTGATGAAAAAACTGGGGATACTTTTTGTTGTTGTATTGATGTGCGCCGGTGGTGCGAGTGCGCAACTACTGACGGAAGATTTTGATTTCAGTGGAAACCTAACAGACAATGGATGGGAACGGCATAGTGGAACAACAGACATTATTGCAACAACAACAGGATTAACATATTCTGGATATGCAAATTCTGGGGTTGGACAATCAGCAAATGTAATTGGAGCAAGTGAAGACGTTAGCAAAACATTTACAAGGCAAACTGGTGACGGTCTAACTCTTTATCTATCTGCATTATTACAAGTTACCGATGCTGCAAACAGTTTAGCTGGTTCATATTTTCTGCATTTGGGAAATAGAATAGACGGTGGTGCGACTACAGCGCTTGAAACTCAATTCTGTGCACGTGTGTTTGCAAAGGTTGATGCGTCAGGCAATGTCCAAATTGGTGCAAGCAACACAAGCACGGCGACATATTCTTCAACGAACTATGCTAAAAATACGACATATCTCGTAATTGTAAAATATGTTTTGTTCACTGGTACTGACTCTGTAAAAATGTGGGTGAAGTCATCTGGGGTACCTTCAAACGAAGGTGATGCAGGAACGCCTGATGTACAATTAGCAATTGATTCAGCAACCGATTCTGTAAATTGTGTCGCTATTCGACAAGCAACAGGTATTCCTGACTTTAATATCGATGGGATTCGTGTTGCGACAGAGTGGGCAAATGCCCCTCTTCCCGTCGAACTCACCTCATTCGCCGCAGTTGCAAAAGGGCGCGGTGTTGAGTTGGCGTGGAGAACAGCGACGGAAGTGAATAATCATGGATTTGAAATACAGAGATCAGAAGTCAGAGGTCAGAAGTCAGATGTCAGAGGTCAGTGGACCAAGATCGGATTTGTTGACGGAGCAGGAAACAGCAACGCAACAAAAGAGTATTCATACAGAGACAATGTCCCGGTCTCGGGAAAATATCTCTATCGTTTGAAGCAAGTTGACAACGACGGCAAGTTTGAATACAGCAGCAGCGTAGAAGTGAACGCAAGCACACTCGCCAGCGGCTACGAACTTGCACAGAACCATCCGAATCCGTTCAACCCCTCGCTGAAAGTGTACGACATGCTCGGAAAAGAAATTGCAACATTGGTGAACGGGAAACAGACCGCAGGTGCATACTCTGTACCGTTCGATGCTTCATCGTATCCGAGCGGAATATATTTCTACACACTCCGCGCGGGCAACTGCATCGAAACGAAGAAGATGTTGCTAGTAAAGTAGTTGAACGTACAAAGTCCCGCTGATGTGTAGCGGGACTTCTTGTGAAGTAACGTAGGCACGGATGACAATCCGTGCTTCGCTCCCAATCGGAGGTTGGGAGCGAGGTGAAACAGTAGGACGATTTTTCAAATCGTCCTGGGGCGAGATGAAATCTCGCCCTACAAATCAATCCCTCTCCTTAAAAAAGGAGGGGGATTTTTTTTTGTCACAAGAGAACCGTTCGCTCCAAGCGAACGATTCTCTCACAGTAATGATGCCATGACTCCGAGTCAGGCATCACTTGTGCACAGGCGGACAAGAGTCCGCCTGTGTTATTTTATGCGAAGAAAGTCTGTGATTCATTAGAGGATCAAATACTATTTGCGCAAAGGGGGAGTAAAGGATATATTTGTCTTAATTCCTATTTGCTGATTTATTAACGAACACTTTGAGGATGCTGTATGGTGCGTTTTTCATTGTTTGTTGTACTGCTCGCACTTTTTTTGGCTGTGGGTAATGCCGTTGCGCAAAGCGATTCAATCGATATCAATATTTCAATGGATGGTGCGCAGGCAGGTACTGCATCTTCTGCCGTAGGGAGCGAACTTGGAACCGGAACAAACGGATGTTTCTTTGACGATGTAAATAATATTCTGTATGTCAAAATCCAATTCTCCGGACTCGGCAGTAATGTCACCGCAGCGCATATCCACGGTCCGGCTGCCGCCGGTGTCAGCGCAGGTGTCATCCAGAGCTTAACCGGCTTTCCGACCGGTGTCACATCTGGATCATACACGAATTCTTTTACTCTTAACACAACAAACGAAGGGTATCTAAAAGGTGATCAACTCTATATCAATATTCATACTGTGAATTTTGGGGGTGGAGAAATTCGAGGGCAGTTGATCAACGGTGGTGCGCTCCCTGTTGAATTGACATCATTCACCGCAATCGCTCGCGGCAAAGGCGTTGAGTTAGCGTGGAGAACAGCGACGGAAGTGAATAATCATGGATTTGAAATACAGAGATCAGAAGTCAGAGGTCAGAGGTCAGAAGTCAGTGGTCAGTGGGTCAAGATCGGATTTGTTGACGGAGCAGGGAACAGCAACGCAACAAAAGAGTATTCATACACAGACAAAGTCCCGGTCTCGGGAAAATATCTGTATCGCTTGAAACAAGTTGATAACGACGGCAAGTTTGAATACAGCAGCAGCGTTGAAGTGAATGCAAGCACACTCGCCAGTGGCTACGAACTGGCGCAGAACCATCCGAATCCGTTCAATCCCACGACCAATATCGCATTCGCACTGGCGAAGGATGAATTTGTCTCGCTGAAAGTGTACGACATGCTCGGAAAAGAAATTGCAACATTGGTGAACGGGAAACAGACCGCAGGTGCATACTCTGTACCGTTCGATGCTTCATCGTATCCGAGCGGAATATATTTCTACACACTCCGCGCGGG
>JACPGG010000187.1 GCA_016182545.1 Ignavibacteriales bacterium | reverse complement strand
CCGCGGGCAGTTTGAAGAGCGGTTAAAAGCGGTTTTGAAAGAGGTTGAGAATTCAAACGGCGAGATCATTCTCTTTATTGATGAATTGCACACGCTCGTCGGTGCCGGTGCTGCGCAAGGAGCAGTCGATGCCGCGAACATGCTGAAACCCGCACTTGCGCGCGGAGATCTGCGCGCGATCGGTGCAACCACGCTCAACGAGTATCACAAGTATATCGAAAAAGATCCTGCGCTCGAACGACGATTCCAGCCGGTATTAGTTGATGAGCCGACGGTTGAAGATACAATTTCTATCCTGCGCGGACTTGCAGAGCGGTACGAAGTGCATCACGGCGTGCGGATCACTGACGGTGCTATTGTTGCAGCGGCGCAATTGAGTCATCGCTATATTTCAGACAGATTCCTTCCTGATAAAGCGATCGATCTTGTGGATGAAGCGGCGTCGAAACTGCGCATCGAGATCGATTCGATGCCCGAAGAATTGGACAACATCGAACGGAAAGTGAAACAACTGGAGATCGAGCGTGAAGCGGTGAAGCGCGAACAATCTGCCGAATACACGAACGATGCAGACCGTCTCGCAATTAAAACGAGGTTGAACGAGATCGAAAAAGATCTCGCCGAGTTGAATCAAACCCGCTCCGCACTGAAAGCACATTGGGAAAATGAGAAGTCATTGATCCAGTCGATCCGCTCAATGAAAGAAGAGATCGAGAATGTGAAACACGAAGCGGAAAAGAAAGAGCGCGAAGGGGACCTCGGCAAAGTTGCTGAGTTGCGATACGGAACGTTGGCGACACTCGAGAAGCAACTAAAAGCAAAAACAGTATCGCTCGCGGAGACGCAGCGGACGCGGCGCATGCTGAAGGAGGAAGTGGATGCGGAAGACATTGCGGAGATCGTGTCGAAGTGGACCGGTATCCCTGTTACCCGTATGCTCGAAAGCGAGCGGACGAAATTACTGCACCTTGAAGAAAAAATTCACGAACGGATGGTGAACCAGGAAGAGGCGGTGAAAGCGGTCGCCGATGCGATACGCCGCAGCCGTGCAGGATTGCAGGATGAGAAGAAGCCGATCGGTTCGTTCATCTTTCTGGGAACGACCGGCGTCGGCAAGACCGAACTTGCGCGGTCGCTTGCAGAGCTTTTATTCAATGACGAAAATGCGATGGTGCGCATTGATATGAGCGAATACATGGAGAAATTCTCCGTCTCGCGTCTCATCGGTGCGCCGCCGGGATATGTCGGTTATGAAGAAGGTGGACAGTTGACCGAAGCGGTGCGGCACAAGCCGTATTCGGTTGTGCTGCTTGATGAAATTGAGCAAGCGCATCCGGAAGTGTTCAACGTGCTTCTTCAATTGCTGGACGAAGGGCGGTTGACCGATTCGCAGGGTCGGACGGTGAATTTCAAGAACACGATCATCATTATGACGTCGAATCTCGGTTCGCAACTCATTCAAGAGCGGATGTCGCAGATGCAGAATGACAAAGATTGGGAGAATTTCTCCGGTGACCTCCGTTCGGAACTGAATGCGATGCTCCGACAGACGATCCGTCCCGAATTTTTAAATCGCGTTGACGAGACGATTCTTTTCAAACCGTTGACCTGGAACGATATCAAGCAGGTGATTGACATTCAATTGAAACGGGTTGCTGAGACACTTGCAAAAAAGGAGATGCAACTTGTTGTTACCGATGAAGCAAAAGAATGGATCTCCCGTTTGGGATACGATCCGTCATACGGCGCGCGTCCGTTGAAACGGGTGATACAGAAGCATGTGATGAACGTTCTCTCCGAAAAAATTCTTGCCGGTGAGATCGGCGAAGGGGATATCGTTGAACTTGCGATGGAGGGAGAAGGGCAGCTGGTGTTTAGGAAGTTGACGAAATAATTACGAATTACGAATGACGAATGGAGAACTAATCACCATTCGTCATTTTCATTTTTGTGGTGGTTTGAATTTTTCCGATTATTTTGATCAGTTCCTCAAGATCAGCCAAAAGAGAGTTGGCTTCATCATCCGTAATAAAATGAGTATCCCTGAGAAGACGCAACCAATAGTCAGATTCTCTTGCCTCTTTATACGCGACACTGATCTTGGAAAGGAAATCTTTCTTGGACTGCCCACCGATAGCTTCTTCGATATTTGCACCTATCGACGTTCCGCTCTTTAATATTTGTTTTGATAATACACATTCTTTTTTGATTTCGATAAGATGTCTTGAAAGGTTAACGATTCGAATAGCAAACCGGTAGGATTTAATCTGAACTATGTTGTCGGTTTTCATATGCTTCTATATGTGGATGTAATTCGTAATTCGTCATTAATCATTGTTATAAAATAATTGCACCGCTTTTCTCTTTGTATCTGATCTCGTACAGATCTTTCCGTCTGTCCAGCCAATTCAATACACTCCCGCTCTGGCGATGACGTTTCAACAATTCAAGATCGACATCGTCCACGATCACCATTTCCGTGTTCGGCGTCGCTTCTGATTGGATCGCGTCGCGAGAGAATGGAATATCGGATGGCGTAAAAATTGCGGATTGTGCATAGTGAACATCAAGATTTTCCACCGAGGGAAGATTTCCGACACCTCCAGCAATAACGATATATACATGATTCTCGATACAGCGTGCCTGAGCACAGTACCGGACACGAAGGTATGCATTCCGTTCGTCGGTGCAGAAAGGAACGAAGATCATCTGTGCCCCTTTTTCGACCGCGATCCGGCTCAGTTCGGGGAATTCAATGTCATAACAGATCTGTATAGAAATTTTTCCCTTATCGGTATCGAATACTTCCAGTGAATGTCCCGGCTTTACACCCCACCAGCGGCGTTCGTTCGGCGTTACATGGAGTTTATATTGTTTTCCCATCGTTCCATCGCGACGGAATAAATATGAGATGTTGTACAGATTATCGTCTTCAACCGTGAAGTGCGAGCCGCCGATAATATTCACGTCATATTTTACAGCCAATTGGTGGAATAATTCAAGGTACTTGGGTGTAAACTCTGAAAGATTTCTCATCGCCGTACTGGGGCGATCCGAAGGAAGAAACGACAATAATTGCGTCGTAAAGATTTCCGGAAAGACGATGAAGTCGCTCCTGTAATCCGCGCCGACATCCACAAAGTATTCGCACTGCTTTGCAAAATCGTCAAAATCCTTTACGAGCCGCATTTGATATTGCACCGCGCAGACACGTGCCGGCTGCACCGGCATAAAGATTCTCGATGTGTCGGGTGCGTAATCGAGATTTGTCCATTCCAAAAATGTCGCGTATCCTCGCGATTCGGTATCGGAGAGCATGTAATCGGGGATCAATCGTTTTAACACGAATCCGTTCGATAGTTGAGTGGTGAGTACAGGATCGGTGAGAATCTTATTGATGACCTTATCGACATACTCGCGTGCACTCATCCGGTCTGCATGCTGTCCGTAACCGGGAATTCTTCCCCCAAGGATAATGCGCATCAGATTGAATTTTTTTGCGAGTTGTTTTCGCGCGTCGTACAATCTCCGTGCCAGGCGCATGCCGCGATATTCCGGATCGACCATGATCTCGATGCCGTAGAGCGTATTTCCGGTAGGATTGTGGTTGCGGATATATCCGGTATCGGCGATCTCTTTCCAGCTGTGCCATTCCGAGTAGAGCGAAAAATCGAGAATCAAACTGCTCGATGATGCTACAAGTGTTCCCTGGTACTCAACGCAGATCTGTCCTTCGGGAAAAATTTGCAACTGGCTCTCGATCTGATCTTTAGCCCACGGCTTCATACCGGGGAAACATTTCAGCTGCAGCTCTACAAGTTTGTCGTAATCTTCGATTTTAATTTGGCGTACAACGATGTTTTTTTCGAAATCTTTGAGATCGATTTCCGACATGACAATTTCCTCCTGTTAGCGGGGATGATGGTATAGGTATATTCTACAAATATCAAAGCAAAGTCAAGGTTTTGTGGTTGATTTCACAGCATCTTCTTTTTACATTGCAGAAACAAGTTTTTACCACAATCCAGTACCAAACGCATGAACCTTCTTACCGTCGTACTTCCATTTAGCTCTGAATCATATTTTGAATCCACACTCCAGCAATTTATCCGTTCACAATTCGTGAAAAAGATCATCATTGCGCACAACGGTGAGTATCACGGCGAGTATGATAAATGCAAAGGGTTGAAGGTGGATGCGCTGACTTCGGGCAAAACACTCAACACAATCCTTGATGTACTCTCAACCGAGTACATCTTCTTCATCAATCAAGCGCAATCGATCACGCTCAATCAAGCGGCGATCGAGCGATTCATCCGGATTGCCGATGATACAAAGGCGGGAATGCTCTATTCCGACTTCTATGAAATCAAAGAAGGGAAGCGGTCGGAACATCCAACGAATGATTATCAACTCGGCAGCATTCGCGACAATTTCGATTTCGGCGCGGTGATGATGTTCTCCGCCGGTGCGATCAAGAGATCATTGAAGCGGTACGGGAAAATTGAAAAAGTCGAGCGTGCGGGACTCTATGATCTGCGGCTGAAAATCTCCATCGATTTTGAAATCTTTCATATTCAGGAATACCTCTACACAAAAACAGAATCGGATGTGCGGAAGAGCGGCGAAAAGTTGTTCGATTATGTGGATCCGCGCAATCGACACGTGCAAATCGAATTGGAACAGGTCGCTACGAAGCACCTTAAGAATATCGGTGCATACCTGAAACCAAAATTCGCGAAGGTGCCGAAGTTTGAGGGCAAATTTCCGGTCGAAGCAAGCGTCATTATCCCGGTACGTAACAGGGAAAAAACAGTGGGAGAAGCAGTCAATAGTGTTCTCTCTCAAAAACCCGATTTCGCTTTCAATGTCATTGTTGTCGATAATCATTCCACGGACGGAACGACACATATTCTTCAAAAACTTTCCGCACAGGATCAACGGGTGAAACATATCGTTCCTGAACGGCAGGATCTGGGTATCGGCGGATGCTGGAATGAGGCGGTGCTGTCCGAGCATTGCGGAAAATATGCCGTGCAATTGGACTCCGACGATCTTTATTCTGGTCCCGACACACTCCAAAAGATCGTCGACGTCTTTCGCGAAGAAGGTGTTGCGATGGTGATCGGTTCGTACACACTCGTCAATGCAAATCTCGAACCGATTCCTCCGGGATTGATCGATCATAAAGAATGGACTCCGGAGAACGGACGGAACAATGCGCTCCGGATCAACGGACTCGGGGCACCGCGCGCCTTTCATATGCCTCTATTGCGTGAGATACTTCTTCCCAACACCAGTTACGGTGAAGATTATGCCGTTGCACTGCGGCTTTCGCGACACTACCAGATCGGTCGGGTGTACGAATCGCTCTACAATTGCAGGCGATGGGAAGGGAATACCGACGCCGCACTGCCGATTGAAAAGATCAACCGCAATGATTATTATAAAGATAAGATCCGCACGATCGAGATCCGGGCACGCATTCAATTGAATAAAAAATAAATGTCCCTTCAGACTGTATATCGCGAATGGAATATGGACGATACTGCTGCAACGCAGAAGGTGTTGCTCAATACATGGATCGCGTCGTACGCAGATTTCATTCCGATGAAGGACATTCAGTGGTATTTTAACAACTACTACTCCGACATCAATTTTGCGCGGCTGCACGATGACCCGAACATTTGGAGTTTTGTTGCAGAGGTAAAAGGGCACGTTGTCGGATACGCACGCGGAAAAATAAATCAAGAGCAGAATCGGTTCTATCTTGAATCACTGTACGTTCTGCCGGAATTTCAAGGGAAAGGGATCGGGATGGAGCTGCTAAAGATGGTGGAGCTAAAAGCAAAGGAATTACAGTATCTCGAAATATGGCTCGGTGTGATGGTGCAGAATATCCCGTCGCTCGAATGGTATAAGAAACTCGGGTTTCAATTTGTCGAAGAATCGCCGTTCCAAATGGGAAAAACCACGGTAAATCACCTGATCGGTTTCCGCGTCATCCGGTAAATACATGTTCGAACAAAAAATCTTCTCCCGTTACCCGCATCCGGATTCAGAATCGTTACCGTCGCTCTCATCAACATTATTCCATGACCAAAAAAAGAAATGGGGAATGCTTGCGGAGGGGGTTTCCGGGCTTGAGAGCGTTCTTTCAAAGATCATCAATTGTGGCACGTTTGCCGTCCGTTTGCAATTCAACCCGAAGCGAATAATCAGCACAGGCGCGAACGTAGATCCAGTGTCGATCAAAGAGCGGAAATGCTTTCTCTGTCTTGATCATCTACCTCAGGAGCAGCAGGGGATACTCTACCAGGAAAAATTTATCGTCCTTTGCAACCCGATGCCGATCTTCAGAGAACATTTCACGATCTCGCATGTTGAACACATTCCACAATCCATCGAAGAGAATATCATCAACTTTTTGGACCTGGCAAAAGATTTTGCAGCGTCACATGCCATCTTCTACAATGGACCAAAATGCGGAGCATCCGCTCCCGACCATATGCATTTTCAAGCAAGTCCGAAGAATTGTATTCCGGTAGAAAATGAGGCAGTCATTGTTGAACGAAGACGACTCTATAAAAAACTCGGCGATGTCAGTATACTTTTGTTGATCCATACCGGACGATCGATTCTCATATTGGAGAGTGCCAACAAACAAGATATCGAGTTCGCGTTCCTGAGATTGACCGGTGCGATGCGCAAAGCGATGAAAACGAATGAAGAGCCGATGCTGAATGCATTGTGTTCGTTTACGGACGGTATGTGGCGGATCATTGTTTTTCCCCGCGAAAAACATAGACCCGATGTGTATTTTAAGAATGGAGATGAAAAAATATTGATCAGTCCCGCAGCGGTCGATATCGGCGGGTTGATCATCACTCCCATTGAAAAAGATTTTAAAACGGTCGATGCAACTGCTGTCGTCAAAATTTTTGAGGAGGTTTCCGTCAATGCCGATATTCTCAATCAAATACTAACATCATTATAATCGAATGATCTCTTCTGAACCAGATATTAAAGTCGGCATTATCGAACATGTGAAGGAAATTCGCGGCGTACTGCTGGAGAAATTCAAGATCGCTGCGGATGTGATTGTGACGGGAGAATTTGTTGCCAAGGTTGTCGGTTCGGACATCGTTCTGTATGGAGGAAAAGATATTGAATTGATCCGTTCGAGTGAGATCACGTTCACGCCGCTCAACGGCGGGAAATTCATCCTGCGCGACGTTGTTTTCGGTATCAATTTCCACTGGGAACGGAAGGAAGACGAAACATTCGACGGTGCGCTTAAACTTGTTGCGCGTGCCGACGGGACGATCACCGCGATCAATCAGATCTCCGTTGAAAAGTATCTTGCCAGTGTCATCTCATCTGAAATGAGTGCGACTGCCCCCGCTGAATTGCTGAAAGCGCACGCAATGACATCGCGCAGCTGGCTTGTTGCCATGCTGGAGATGAAGAAACGATTCTCCACCGTCGGTGTCCCGTCCCAGCGATCATTCCAGACCGATGATGAGATCACACGGTGGTACGACCGCGAAGATCACGACATCTTCGATGTCTGCGCAGACGACCATTGCCAGCGGTATCAAGGAATTACAAAGATCATTTCTGTAGAAGCACAAAAAGCGATCGAAGAGACCCGCGGCGTTTTTCTTGTGTATGACAATGAAATTTGTGATGCCCGATTCTACAAAGCGTGCGGCGGTCTGACTGAACAGTTTGAGAATGCCTGGGCGAACACACCGATTCCATATTTAAGGACGGTCTCATGTTCGTCTGCCGATCATCAACATATTTCATCTGAAGAGGAAGCAAGCAAATGGATTTTATCCTCCCCGAAGGCATTCTGCAATACGACCGACGGTAACATCTTGCGCCAGGTTCTTCCGTCGTTCGACCAGGAGACGACCGATTTCTTTCGTTGGGAAGTTGAGTATTCAGCACGCGAAATTTCTGAATTGATTCTGAAAAAATCAGGGATCGATTTTGGCGAGGTACTGGAGTTGATCCCAATTCATCGTGGTCCCTCAGGACGTATTAACAAATTGAAAATTGTCGGCTCGAAAAAAACTTTGATCGTTGGAAAGGAACTGGAGATACGTCGCTGGTTTTCAAAGAGCCATTTATACAGCTCTGCATTTGTCGTTACAAAAGAAAACGATACATTCATTTTACATGGAGCCGGCTGGGGTCACGGTGTGGGGTTATGCCAGATCGGCGCCGCTGTGATGGCGGTGGAGGGTTGGAAAGCGGAAGATATTGTGAAACACTATTTCAGGAATGCCCAACTTCAAAAAATATACTAACTCAAAAATTCCAAATGACAAATTACAAATTCCAAATAAGCATCAATGAATAAAAACCAAATAACTGAGAAACTTGCGCCACTTTCTTTTTTGAAATTTGGAATTACCTACAAGGAAAAATAAATGGAATCAACTGAATCAACCCCCAAAAGAAGCCCCTGGTGGTGGATCCCGTCGCTGTATTTCGGTCAGGGAATCCCGTACGTGGTGGTGATGAGCATCTCCGTCATCATGTACAAAAAAATGGGGATCTCGAACACCGATATTGCTCTTTATACCAGTTGGTTGTATCTGCCGTGGGTGATCAAGCCGTTGTGGTCGCCATTTGTCGATATGTTCAAGACGAAACGGTTCTGGATTGTTGCTCTGCAGCTGTTGATCGGCGCCTCGCTTGCCGCGGTTGCATTCACGATCCCTCTTCCGAATTTTTTTCAGATCACTCTTGCTGTTTTCTGGTTGATGGCATTTAGTTCTGCAACGCACGACATCGCTGCGGACGGATTTTACATGCTTGCACTGGAACAGCATCAGCAGGCGGCATTTGTCGGTGTGCGCAGCACATTTTACCGCGTTGCAATGATCACCGGGCAAGGCTTGTTGGTCGTGTTGGCTGGATGGCTGGAAACTTCAACCGGAAGCATTCCCACCGGATGGTCGATCACATTCTTTGTATTATCCGGAATGTTCATTGCGTTATTTATCTATCACAAATTCATGCTGCCGTATCCTGCTGGAGACAAAGCGACTCTCGGACAAAGTTCATCGAAAGAGATTCTGAAAGAATTCTTCAATACGTTTGCGACATTTTTCAAAAGGAAAGAGATCGCGATCATTCTCGCGTTTTTGCTCCTGTATCGGTTTGCCGAAGCGCAACTCGTAAAACTCGTTACGCCGTTCCTTCTCGATCCGCGAACAGAGGGGGGACTTGGACTGACAACGCAGGAAGTCGGTATCGTGTACGGAACTGTAGGAGTGATTTCCCTGACACTCGGCGGACTACTCGGCGGGTACGTCATTTCAAAACGTGGACTGAAATTCTGGCTCT
>JACPGG010000042.1 GCA_016182545.1 Ignavibacteriales bacterium | reverse complement strand
GCCCCAATCCGATCGGCATGTCGATCTGCAAATTGATCGACGTGAACGGACGGTTCATCCGTGTGGAGAATCCCGACATGCTGGACGGAACACCGGTACTCGACATCAAACCGTACCTGCCGGATATCGAGGCGATTCCCGACGCGAAGTACGGCTGGATCGAAGAGGTGGAGAAAGAGGGAATTCAATTCGGCGTGGAGTTGAGTCACCTTGCTCAGCAGCAGATCGATTGGTTCCGGAAAGAGTACGATGCGGAGTTTATTGATCAAGTAATACGCATCCTCTCGTTCGATCCGTTCCCGCATCCGTACAGAAGAATAGAGCCGTTCGACGCGGAACGATCTGTTATTGCAAGAAAATCGTGGCGGATAATTTTTACGGTGAAAGGAACGACAGTTGTCATCGAACGGATCATCAGCGGATATTCCGCCGACGAGTTATCATCAGGACAAAAACTTCATGACCGCGATGCGCATCTTCAGTTCCATCAACGCTGGATGAGCAGTGAAACATAATTTACCCGTTGCGGCGCTGCTTATTTTCTTCTCTCTTTTTTCTCTCTGTGAAGCACAGATCACGATCTTCGATCATGTTCGTCTTTTTCCCGATACACAATTCGTTCCCACTTTTCCTGCCGACGGCAATGCACATCAAATGAGAATTGAAACGATCGAGTTCACACGAACGATGAGAGCATCGATGGGGACGCTCTTCCCGCTTCTTGAATTCGATCTGTTCGGCATTACCGCGCAAGCGGGAATCGGTGCGTCGGTTCATTTTGAGGTGCGTCCCATGGGACAGGCGCACATCGTTTCGGACGAATACTATATCGACTATCTGATACTCGATCTTCCTATTGTTCAACATTATTTTATTCGCTTCGCCGGCGGGCACACAAGCCATCACTTGAGCGACAATTGGTATGAACGGCTGCAGCTGTCCACGGCATTCCATTACGCGCGGGATTATGTGAAACTGTTTGGTGTTTATTCCGACCAAAATGGATTTCTATTGTACGCCGGCGCAAATTACGGGTACATTGTAACGATCAAACAGCGGGTTGCAAAGCCGTGGAATTTTCAGGCAGGAGGGGAAGCAGAGATCGTGAAGATCTTTGATGTGCTGTATTTATTTTATGCATTCGACGGAAAAATAAAGCAAGAAGCCGGATTTGCGGCAACTATGACGCATCAACTTGGAGCGAAATTCAGCGCTCGCAATACGCGCAATCTCCGTATCGCATTTCAGTATCGCCACGGGCTTGACGAGCGGGGACAATTCTTTCCACAGCACCGTACGGTGAGTACATTTGGAATATATTTTGACATGTAAATCTTGAGTGATTCTTGGAGAAAAGACAACGTCATGCCGAACTTGTGTCGGCATCTTCTATGAGGAAGGATGCTGACATTCGTCAGCATGACGGATAAACTATTTTCCAAATTTACGAGTGACTAACTCTTGAGATAAAGGCGAATTATCGCAATATTCCACCACGCAGATACTATTTCCCACAATCAACTTCGACGACATGAAAACATTACTTTCACTCTTACTTTTCGGGATTTTCACGCTTACCCTTTCACAGGAAAAGGGGCATGTCACGATCATTCCCGAACCGCGCTCCGTCACCGCAAAGACCGGTCACTTTAAGATCACGTCCACAACCAAGATCATTCTCGGTAAGGGAAATGCAGCTGAACAATTCATTGCGCAGCAATTGAACGATGAGCTCGCTTTTATGAAAGCGACGCAGATGAAAGTGACCGATGAAAAATCAATACGGAAACTGTCGACGAACTACATATTCATCGGATCGCCAGGGACGGCATTGGGAAAGAAATTCCTGAAAGAGCGGAAAGGGACGCTGACCTCCGAAATGAAAACGGAAGGATACTTTCTTGAAGTCGACTCGAAAGGGATCGTCATCATTGCAGAGAGCGAGAAGGGACTCTTCTATGGCGCAATGTCACTTGTTCAACTGATAAAAAAGGAGGGAAGGAGTGTAACGGTTCCCGCGATGAGCATTCACGACTATCCTCTGCAGAAGATCCGCGGGATTACCGATGACATCAGCCGCGGGCAGATCTCCACCGTGGAGAATTTCAAAAAGATCATCCGGTTCTGTGCCCGCCATAAGATGAATGTCTATTCGCCGTACATCGAGGATGTTTTTCTTTTCAAGAATCACAACGCTCTCGGAAAAGATCGCGGCGCGCTCTCAGCGGCGGAATGGAAAGAACTCGATGCATACGCCAAAAAATATTTTGTCGAGATGATCCCGATCTTTGAAACGCTCGGACATTGGGAGAATATCCTTCTTCGTCCCGAGTATGCAAAGTTCGGTGAATTTCCCGGCGCGCATACGGTGAATGTTTCCGACGAAATGGTCTATGCGTTATTGGATGAAATGATCGGCGAGATCGCCGCTTCGTTCAGCTCTCCGTATTTCAATATCGCAGCGGATGAGTCGTGGGATGTCGGCTTGGGGGCGAACAAAGAGCGTGTGGCAAAAAGCGATCTTGCAACTGTCCATGCGGAACATTACAAACGTATCTTTGAGATCGTGAAAAAGCACGGCAAAAAACCGATGATGTACGGCGATATCATCCTCGATCATCCCGACATCCTGAAAAAAATTCCGAACGACGTGGTGATGGTTGACTGGCATTACGGCGCGTCGTTCGACTATACGAGTCCGGAAATTTTCAAGTCCGCCGGTTTTCCCTATGTCGTTTCACCCGCAGTGTGGAACTTCACCAATCCGTTCCCCAATTATTTGAACACGTTCCTCAATATCTACTACTTGAATCTGGATGGGTACAAGAACGGTTCGTTGGGAATGCTCTGCTCCAACTGGAACGATTTCGGCGGCGAAGGGTTGCGCGAATTGAATTATTACGGCTACGCGTGGACTGCGGAATGTGCATGGAATCCGCTGACCGCCAACACGACAACATTCGATAAGAATTTTTTCAACGGATTTTTTGACAAGGAGCAGGATGAATTGCGCGCTGTCTATTCGATACTGCTCAGTCCCGCCAATCAATATCACTGGTACGATCTCTGGAGACATCCGATGCTTCCGGGGCGCGAGAATATGATCTGGGAATCCCGCCCGCCGTTGATCCAGCGGGTGCAGAGCATCAAGTCCACGATGCCGTACGTGGTGGACATGCTGAACGAAGCGAAAGAGGAAGTGACGATCAATGCGGATCATCTTCCGTACCTCGAGTTCATCGCCAGGTTGAATCTCTGGTTCGCCAAAAAGATCGAAGTGCAGGAGAAGATCAAATTGCTGTTGAAAGATTCTGTCCGCACAAAAACGGAGATCGCATCGGATGTGACGGCACTTGCCAAGCCGGTCGTCGAACAGTTGAACGCCGTGAAATCCGAATTCGAGAAAGTGTGGCATAGAACCAACAAACCGCAAGGGCTTGCGCTGCTGCTTCACCGGTACGACCGCCAGGCGGCATACTGGAACGAACTTATTGAACAGGTCAACAAAGGAGATTTTGCGGTCGATCCTTCGTTGAAAAGCCAATGGATCTATCATCCGAAAGCGAATCCCGGGGTGAAAGATTCCGTTCAGGTTCGACAGGCGTATTTCAGAAAGAGGTTTATGACCGCAGGAAACATATCTTCGGCAAAACTCCAACTGCTCGGCGACACGTGGTCGAAATTGTACGTCAACGGAAAATTCGCAGGAGAAGTGATGGCGCGGCGGTCGCTCTCGCTGATCGTGGAGAATCAACGGGCGAAGATCATCGACATTAAACCGTACCTGACCGATTCATTGAATGTCATTGCGGTCGAAGCGCAGAATTTTCAGGAGAACGGTTCCGGCGGGACAAATGTCTATGGTGAGTTTATACTCACCGACGGCTCGGTGCAAACAATGAACTCCGATGATACATGGAAGGTAACCGATGCTGCCTCGAACGGGTGGATGACCGCTTCGTTCAATGATTCGAGTTGGGTTGCGGTGTCGCCGAAAAAATATTCCGTTCCCGTCGTGCAGCCGAACCTTACCACCGGTCGGACGAGTTGGTTTGAGAGGTAAGAGTATAAATCACAGATTCACAGAGTAGAGTATGATAACGACGCCGGTGGTTCAAAATACAGAGAGATACTTCATCGAATGCTGCCGTACGAAACTGACCAAAGAATATCTTCCGAAGATCGAAAACTGCCTGAAAGATCTTACGGACGATGATATCTGGTGGCGTGCGCATGAGACGAACAACAGTATCGGGAACCTGATGCTGCATCTCGCCGGGAATATCCGTCAGTGGGTCTATCATCATCTCGGAGGAAAAGAATTTGAACGGACACGCGACAAAGAATTTTCCGAGCGAACACACATTTCCCGAAATGAACTTATCGCGCATCTCCGGTCTGCTGTGAGCGATGTTGATGAGGTGCTGAAGAATTTTCCTGTTGAAAATCTGCTGCAGCAATACACCATTCAAAAATATACTGTCACCGGACTCGAAGCGATCCTTCACATTACGGAACATTTTTCGTATCATACCGGACAAATTATCTACATAACAAAACTTCGAACCGGGAAAGATTTGAAATTCTATAATTTATAGCGATGTCAGAATGCAAGAAGAAATCACCTCCGAAATAAAAATTGCCCATAGACCGTTCGTCCGCTGGAGTTTGTTGACCGCGGGAACGGTGCTGGTCGGGATCGGCATACTCGGAATATTCCTTCCTCTCCTGCCGACGACCGTATTCTTTCTTATGGCGGCATGGTGCTACGCGCGAAGTTCGAGACGATTCTACGAGTGGCTGCATCACAATAAATATTTCGGGAAGTACATCAAGAACTACAGAGAAGGGAAAGGAATCTCCGTCTCTTCGAAGATCTCTACAATTGTTGTATTGTGGGGAGGGATTCTTTACTCTATATTTGTCACTCAATCGCTTGTACTTGGTTTGATCCTTGTTGCCATTGCAATTGGTGTTACAATCCATATCATCGTCATACCGACACACCGGTCCGAATAAATCCGGCGGATCAAAAAAATTTCACTGCATATCTTTTCACATACGAGGAATGTTATGAAACTGACTCTATGGCTTTTTCTCTGTTGTACGGTGCTCATTGCGCAAACGACCAGGCAGGTCGAAGGGATCCGCGACAACACACCTGCAGTTCACGCTCTCAAGAATCTCACCATCATTGTATCACCCGGGAAAAAAATCGATAAAGGAACGATCATCATTCGTGACGGGATCATTCAATCAGCCGGTGCAAATGTGCAGATCCCTGCCGATGCGCGTGAGTGGGATTGTGCGGGAATGACGGCATATGCAGGCATGATCGATCTCTACGCCGAGTACGGATTGCCGAAACCCAAAGCCGGACAGCCGGACACGGCACGCGGAGCCAATTATTGGAATGCGAATATCAAATCCGATTATTCCGCCGCAGGAAATTTTCTACCCGATAAACAGTCCGCGGAAAAACTCCGGGCGCAGGGCTTTACGGCTGTTGCGAGCGTTCCTGCATCCGGTATCTTCAAAGGATGGAGTGTGTTGGTCAATACCGGCAACGGAACTGCGAATGATGAGATCATAAAACGGGACCTGTTTCAGCAAGCGTCGCTGCAACAATCCGGTTTCGGCGACGGGTACCCGAATTCATTAATGGGACGTATTGCTTTGATCCGCCAGACAATGATCGATGCAAAATGGTATGCCGACGCGCAAAAAATTTACGCAAAGAATCCAAACCAACCGAAGCCGGAAGAAAATGCTACGCTCGCTTCGCTTGAATCTGTCATTATGGGAAAACAGAAACTGGTGATGGAGACCGGCGATGAACTGACCTCGCTCCGCGCCGGTGCAATTGCGAAGGAATTCTCGATTCCTATAATCTTGCGAGGGAACGGATACGAATACCGCCGTATCGACGCAATCAAAGCGTTGAATGCGCCCATTATTCTGCCTGTCAACTTCCCCGATGCACCGGTTGTGGAGACACCGGAAGATGCGTTCAATGCAGGATATGAAGAGTTGCGTCATTGGGATTTTGCATCGGAAAATCCGTCACGACTCAAGAAAGCGGGAATCATTTTTACGCTTACTGCGAATCAGCTGAAAGATATTGCAAAATTCCGATCGATGGTCAGAACAGCGATCGAATGCGGTCTGAATCCGGATGATGCACTTGCTGCCGTAACAACTGTACCGGCGTCACTGGCTGGAATGGAAAAGCAACTCGGCACGATCGAAGCGGGAAAAATTGCAAACATCGTGCTGACGGATGGCGACCTCTTTGAGGAAAAAACAAAGATCAGAGAGACATGGGTCGGAGGAACTCGATACGAAGTGAAACCCAAAGCTGAAATTGACATTCGGGGAATATGGTCCTTTTCGGTTGCACCGATTCTTGGAAATATCGACACGGCAACACTCGATATAAACGGAGAACTCGAATCACCGGCAATCACAATGAGTCGCGGGACAGTTAAAGTGAAAACTTCTTTCGTGAGCTTCGTGCGAAAGCAAATCGCTTTCTCGTTCGACGGTGACTCGCTGAATGTCAAAGGTATTGTTCGTCTCTCCGGTGTTGCCACTGAAAAACAGATATCCGGCGTCATCGAATATCCGGACGGGACCACAGGCATGTGGAAAGCGCAGTTACGTGCGCCGTTTACAGAAAAACCGGATACGACGAAGCCAAAAGAACTGATGTGCGCGACAAACGAACCGGTCTTTCCCGACGGGGCATTCGGAAGAAAAGAAATTCCGAAGCAGCAGGATGTGCTTGTAAAGAACGCAACGATCTGGACAAGTGGTCCGCAGGGAAATCTTGAAGAGAGCGATCTGCTTATTGTGAAGGGAAAAATCTCAAAGATCGGCAAAGGACTTGCTGCACCCTCCGGTGTGCTCGTTATCGATGCGAAGGGAAAACATGTCACGACGGGATTGATCGATGCGCATTCGCATACGGCGATCTCGGGCGGAGTGAATGAAAGCGGACAGGCGATCACGGCGGAAGTGCGGATCGGCGATGTCATTAATGCCGATGACATCAATATCTACCGGCAACTGGCGGGGGGACTGACGACAGTGAATCGACTCCACGGCTCGGCGAATGCGATCGGCGGACAGAACTCTGTGATCAAACTGCGGTGGGGAATGCTGCCTGAGCAGATGAAATTTGAAGGAGCGATACCCGGAATAAAATTTGCGCTCGGCGAAAATCCGAAACAATCCAATTGGGGAGATAATTTCACAACGCGTTATCCGCAAACGCGCATGGGTGTTGAACAGATCATCCGTGATGAATTCACGGCAGCGAGGGAATATGACAGGCGGATGAAAGAAAAACAGAATCCAAATCTCATTCCGCCTCGCCGCGATCTTGAATTGGAAACCGTCGCGGAGATCCTGAACAAGCAGCGGCTTGTTCACTCGCATTGTTACCGTCAAGATGAGATTCTGATGCTGCTGAGGGTATCGGACGATTTCCATTTTC
>JACPGG010000041.1:7747-53213 GCA_016182545.1 Ignavibacteriales bacterium | reverse complement strand
ACAAAGTCATAGGGAGGATGGTTCTTGTTAACGATATTCTTCTCCTGACTCGTGAAGATATCTAGTCGCTCTTGCCTCTCCTATGACTTTGCCAATGAACCTACAGTACGGGGTTTTATTATGTGAGGCAACATACGAGTCGCAACAATCGCTGGGCATTCCTCATAATGATGCCGGCATTCTCTTTGGGATCCATATTTGTATCGCCGGAATAGATCTGGAGCGCTGGTCCTTCAATAAGCGTGAGCGGTGTGCGGAACTCGTGCGAGATGTTGGCAAAGAATTTTGTCTTAACGTGATCCACCTCTTTCAGTTTTTCCGCTTCGACACTTTTTAATTCTGCCTGATGCTTCAACTGTTGGCGGTTCATTTCGTATCGGCGGGCGGAGAATAAGATCGTTGCGACGATAAAGAAATATCCAAAATACGCCCATGTTGTTTTCCACCAGGGGTGGGAGATGATCACCAGAACCGACGCTCCTTGCTCATTCCAAAGACCGTCGTTGTTGGAACCTTTAACTTGAAAGAGATACTCCCCGGGTGTAATGTTAGTATAATAAGCGACGTTTCTGTTGCCTGACTTCACCCACTCTTTGTCGTACCCTTCCAGTTTATACGAGTAATGATTTTCGCTCGGGGCGGTATAATCGAGTGCGGCAAATTCAAAAGTAAACTCGTTTTGATCGTAAGCAAGTTCAATCGAATCAGAAAGTAAAACATTTTTTTTGAGCGGGGAATCTTTGCCGATCTTTACCGGCTCGTTAAATAACTTGAAATCAGTCAGTACTATTCTGGGCATATTCGGATTGTCTTTAATGTCATCCGGATAAAACATAACGAAACCGCTTGCACCTAAGCCGAAGACCATTTCATTCCGTTTTGTTTTTATGTGTGCACCGGTACCGACGACATGATATCTGTTTCTGGAAGGCGCAGGAATTCCATCGCTTGAGCCGTAATAGCGGGCTGCAAATGTACGAATGTTTAACTTTGCTATTCCTGCATCAGTTTGCAGCCAAATATTTTTGTGGTTGTCTTCGAGTATGCCTAATACCTCTACCGACGTCATACCTTGGTCTGTCGGTCCAAGTCCATCCGTCCGACTAAAGAGCCGTATGATTGAATCCGCTTTGCGGTCATAAAGTTTTAACCGAGATTCTGAACCGATCCAAAAGTTTCCATCGGAATCTTCAAAGACCATGTGAGCATGAAAACGGGGTTCCTTTGTCGAGACAAAACGATCGCGCGACCGGTCATAGTATGCCAGTCCTTCATCTGAAGGATTTATCCAGATTGTCCCCTTTCTATCTTTGAAAATCCATTGGATATGTAAATTTGCTAATCCGTCTTCGGTACTGTACCAACGTACATTGTTACCACTTTTGTTAACCCTTGCAAACTTGTTCTGATATCCAAACCATTTTGTCCCGTCACTTTCACGTAAAAAGTCGTCAGGCGGAAAAGAATCCCAGTAGTGACCTTTCCATGTATTGGGATGAAACTGAAGTTTGTAGAAACGATCATTTTGTGGGTCGTATTTGAACGGTGATGGAAACGATGAGACCAACAAAACTCCGTCTATGTCCACAAACAACTGTCTCGCTGTTGCTGGAACCGTATAGTGCTTGAAAGTTCCAGTAGCCCGATCGAGTCTATCGATAATATTGGGTATGTGGCGGGTGAACCATAGATTTTCTACTGAGTCCTCACGAATAGCGTTGACTTCGCCGATGGTAAAATATTTAGAATTTTCATTACTGGGTGAATAGTACACAAACGGTTTCGCCCATCGCGGCATCATGGAAACACCCCGTTCTGTTCCGAACCACACGTTTCCGATACGATCTACATAAGAGCATAGTATTGTCATTCCGCTCAAACTGTTTGGATTTGCAGAATTGACCACTGAATCAATACGCTTGGAGTTTTCTTGAACCAATAACAACCCTTTCGTGTAGGTTCCCGCCCACATTCTTCCAGCGCTATCCTTTACCATTGTATTGACAGCAAAGCCCACGGAGGTATCCAGTACATTTTTGAAAGAATTATTTTGCCAATCAAACTTAAAAATACATCCAAAACCGGAAACGCCGCTGTACGCATACGCCCATACAGTATTTCTTTCATCAATGAATATCCCCGAAGGCTGATCGACGTTGGTCATCCATTCGTTCGATTTTCCTTTGAAATGGCTTTTAAATGTATAGGTTCGATGGCTTAAATCTGTTTTATCAACACGAACATACTGACCGTTGTAAATGCTTGATATCCATATGTTACCCTGCTTATCTAATCTCATTCCCCAGGGAGGAATTCCATCACGCCCTAAATTTATTGGTGTAAAAATCTTATTCTTGACATCGAACTTTTGTAATCCATCCCATGAAGCAATCCATAAAATTCCGGATGAATCGTATTCAAGGAATAGCGCCCCGGACAGTGTACCATGAATACCGGTCGAATCGAATGGAATTCGAATAAAATTATCATTCTCCCGATCGTAGCGTTGAAGACCTCCTGCCGCTACCCATAAATTCCCGTCGTTGTCTTCCGCTAATGATGTAATGTTATTAATATATAACGTTGTGGTATCCTGCCATACTGTTCGATAGACTTTTATTGATTTCCCGTCATATCGATTCAATCCGCTCTTCGTACCAAACCACATAAAACCAAACTTATCTTGCAAAATGCAATTAACGATGTTATTAGAAAGCCCATCTTCGACCATGATGCGGTTGAAGCGAATAAGATTTTGCAGTGGAGTAATTGGTTGGTGCTGTGAAAAAGAATATTGAGGTGATAGATTCCAAATAATAAGAACCGTAAGAAATTTGGAAACCAAATTCCCCGATTTCATTGTTCGCCGAGAGTTTTATGAGGAAAGATTAGAAAACGAGAAGCACTATTGCGGCAATAGTAACAAATCATGTATTGATTTGCAAGTCGGAAAAATTTGAATGGCTCTACTTTTGATTGCGTGAGGCGCCTTTAAATCCCCTTTAACGCCTGCTCAAAATCCTCGATCAAATCGTCAATCCCTTCCGCCCCGATTGAAATGCGGATCATTCCCGGCGTAACGCCGTGTTTCGCAAGTTCCTCACCGCTCATGTTCACATGCGATGAATAGACAGGAATACTGACCAGTGTTTCTGCTCCGCCGAGTGACATGGCATTCACTGCAACTTTTAACGAGTCGCACACTTTTACTGCCGATTTCACTCCCCCCTTCACTTCAAGACAGACCATCGCGCCATAACCACTCATCTGTTTCTTGGCTATTGCATGCTGCGGATGGGATTGTAATCCGGGATAAAAGATTCTGGAAACTTTAGAATGTTTCTCAAAATGTTTTGCCAGCATCAGGGCGTTCTCGCTCTGTTTGTCAACACGCAATTGGAATGTCTTCAGACTTCTCGACAACAGAAATGCAGCAAACGGATCTGCGCAGCCGCCGAGATATTTTGCAAGATGGCGGACATTCTTGATGTATTCTTTCTTGCCGACGACAACTCCTGCAAGGATATCGCTGTGTCCGCCGATGTATTTGGTGGCGCTTTCAACGATCGCATCAAAGCCGATTGTAAAGGGCGATTGGTACAAGCAAGTCGCGAATGTATTATCGATCATCGTAAATATCTTTGTGCCGGATTTCTTCCCGGCTTTCTGAACTTCTACGATTGCTTTGTGAAGATCGACGATGCCGACAGTCGGATTCGTCGGCGATTCGCAATAAAAGAGTTTCGTGTTGCGTGTTGCGAGTTTCGAAATGTCGGAGAGTGCATCCGCAGCAACGTACTTCACTTTAATGTTGTACAACGGAAGTACATCGCGGAAAAACCGGTACGTACCGCCGTACAATGACGGCGTGCTGATGATCTCATCCCCCGATTTCACGATCGAAAGGATCGCTGTCGAGATCGCCGCCATGCCGGAAGAAAAAAGTGCGGCGGCATCCGCATCGTTCATCACCGATAATTTCTCTTCGACATCTTCTACCGATGGATTATGATAGCGTGAATACACATACACGCTTGTATCCCCCTTGGAGTACCGGATCGCATCGTCAGAACTCTCAAACCGGTACGTCGAAGTCTGGTAGATGGGTGTCGAGAGGGGACCTTTGTACGCGTGAAGTTTTTTTCCGTGGATGGCACGTGTCGCGATCGATGGTTTCTTCTTCATATCACTCTATATTCTGTTCGTATTCAACCTTGTACCGCTGCAGTGCCTTCAATATTGCCTCGGCAATTTTCGCCTGCCCTGCCGGACTGCGGAGAAATTTCTCCTCCTTCGGATTCGATAGATATCCTGTTTCAATCAGCACATTCGGCATCGATGCGCCGACCAAAACATAGAAACCAGCCTGTCTCACCGGCGCACGCTGCGCTTCCATATCGGCACTCATCGTTTCTTCCAGCAGTTCGGCAAACCGTTCGCTCTGTTTTACGTACGCGCTCTGCGCCATCGTCAGGATGATGAAATTCTCTTCGGTCAGATTCTGGTAACGGTCCTCAAAATCTTTTTCCAGTTGTACGACGGCATTTTCTTTTTCCGCAATACGGATAGCATCTTCCGTCCTTCCGGGACGCAACAGGTAGATCTCGAAGCCGTTCGAGGACGACGGTTTCCGTTCCGTAGAGTTGCAATGGATACTGACGAACAGTTTTCCTTCCGATTCATTTGCAATCTGCCCGCGGCGGTACAACTCCACAAACCTGTCGGTCTTGCGCGTATACACCACCTTCACATCGGGCATATATTTTTCGATCAATGAACCGACTTTCAATGAAATGCCGAGCGCAATATCCTTTTCACGCGTACCGATGACGCCGATGGTTCCGGGATCTTTTCCCCCATGTCCGGCGTCGAGAACGATGACGTCGAGTTTCCATTTGTTCTTTTGACGTTCAATCGTCGATGCATTTTCTTTCCTCCGGCGTTCCGCTTCCTGCACACGCCTGACGGAATCTGCATTGACCTCCTTATTCATTTCCAGTTGTTTGGGAATCAGCGTCAACAGGATATCATTACTGGTCTGGTCCTGTACGATCTCCGAATTGACCACTTTGCCCCGAATCTGCAAACTCAATTGCAACGCTGTCTCGGTCTGGATCGGTTGGATGCGTCGGATGATCCCGGACGCAAACGTTGTATCAAGTTGCAGCGTATCGCCGACGGCTGCCGGCAGCGTCATATACATCCACTCGCCCAATTGCAACGTGCGGCTTGCATCCGCCACGCGGGAGGACAAATGAATTCTGAGCAATGAACCATTCTTTTTTTCTTCTATTTCAAAACCGGTCACCTGCGGGATCATTGGTCCCGTCGTGGTCACAAATGATGTGTCCTCATCAATACTCAGCAGCGGACTGTTGAGTGTCTTCAATAATTCGATAGTCTCATTTGCGGGAGCGAAGTAGAGATTTTCCTCGACGGCAACAGGATGAGATAATTGATGGACTTGATACCGTTTCGTGCTGGGATTCGTCTGCACCACAAATGCATTGTCTGCGGAGAATTTCAAGACGGCGCTGTCGAGATGGATCTCCGCTTTTTTCAATATGGTATTTTCAAAATATCGGAGGGAAAGAACGACGGCAATATCCTTTATCGAAATGAATTTCCGTTCATGGTCGATCAACGATCGGATCGATGCCGTTTGTTTGCTTGAGACAACCTTCAACGTTGTGTTGTGACGAACATGTTGCCCCTGTACCGTGGCATGCGCAGCACATCCGAGAGCAACAACCAAACATCCATGGTGTAGAAATGACCGGATATTCATCAACGATAATTGGTGAATTGAAGTGGAAGTGGAAATTCGATCGATCGTAACTTTGCGATCACCGATTGCAGATCGTCCTTATCTTTTCCCGTCACCCGCACCTGATCATCCATGATCTGCGCCTGCACTTTGATCTTAAAATCTTTGATTATCTGCACCAACTTTTTTGCATTCTCTTTGTCAATGCCGACCTGCAGCGTGATCTTCTGGCGCGCCATGCCCCCCAGCGCTGCTTCGACCTCAGAATATTTCAGCGTCTTCAAATGGATTCCCCGTTTCACAAATTTATTCTGCAGTATATCGATCACTGCTTTCAAACGGAATTCATCGTCCGACGTGACGGTAACGATCTTATCTTTTTCGACGAACTCAATGGTCGTCTTTGTGTCTTTGAAGTCGTAGCGTGTGAGGACCTCTTTGCGCGCCTGATTCAGGGCGTTGTCCACCTCCTGCATGTTGACTTCGGAGACGATATCGAATGAACTTTGCTGTGCCATAATGTTGAATGAATGTACAACGATTTAACCGCTTCTTCAATCTATTTTAGAATTTCTCCCGCTTCCTTGCTCCAGAACACCAGGTCGAGTTCGTCGACTGAAATTCCGATGGCATCCGAGAATTGGAGAAATTTCTTTTCAATATTCAGATATACTTTTTTGGTGATCGTTTTCGGAACAGAACGGATGACGCCGTGATACCGCAGATTTTTTATGATATGGCGGTCGAGAATTGCCAGTCCGTCGTTTTTCCCGATATTGCGCAGAAAATGAGTCGCCTCTTTAAGACTGAATCCCATGACATGTTCGGCAAGCCAGATTCTTTTTTCGAAAGCGGTGCTGTTGCCTGCTATGATATCTTCAATCTCATCAAACTGTTCCTTCATTCTCATTATCCACTTCGCCTTTGTCTTGTGGAACCGGATATAATGTTTTCTCTCCGATAGTATCTGTTCGGGATCGATATCAGCGTTGATGAAACCGAGCGATTCGAACATTGCCTGCGCCTTCCCCGCATTCACCGCGCTTGATTGTGGCGTCATCAGGCAATAGAGCAACTCGTAAAAATATTTTTCCTTCGGTACCTGTTTGAATTCACGAAGCCGCCGACGGATTGCAGGCTTTTTAGATTCGTATGCTTCCTTCAGTTCTTCAATATGCTTGTATCGTTTCATCCGGCAATCGAATATCTGTTCTTACGCCTCTCCACCAAACCGTCATGCTCCATTTGACGAAGCACATTGTCGATCCAATCGATGTCGCGACCTGTGGGATCCTTCCATAAGTGAAAGGCTGCTTCTCCTGCTGAAAGAGCGGTATTGTGCAGAAGTTTCAATATCCGTCCTCTATATAATCTGCGCGGAATCCCTTTCCGTGACGGTTCATTTTTCCTTACTTTGTTTTCTCTCTGCAAAAACAGTTTGGAAAACGCCGATGCGCAATGTGCACTGACCGGACATTCCGGACATTTCGGCTGTTGCATCGTGCAATACGCGGAGCCAAGATCCATGAGCGCTTGATTCCAGTCATACGCCTTTTTCGGAGGAAGTAACCTTTCAGCGATCTCCCATGCTTCCTTGTCCGGCACGATCTCTGACGACGATCGTACTTTTCTTGTCCATCGTGTCACGATTCTCCTCACATTTACATCGACGACCGGAACATTCTGCCCGAATGCAAAACAGGCAACGGCATGGGCGGTATATTTTCCGATCCCCGGAAGCATCCGTAATTCTTCAATTGTATTTGGTATACGACGCGGACGATGAGTGACTACTATGCGCGACAGTTCTTGCAGTCGGATGGCGCGATTGTTATAGCCTAAACCAGACCAGGAACGAAGAACATCGGCTCGGGAAGCACTGGCAAGAGATTGAAAAGAGGGAAATTTTTTCAGCCAGCGTTTGTAATGCTCAACAACGCGGTTCACTTGCGTCTGTTGCAGCATGAATTCGGAAACAAGTATTCTGTACGGATCGTGCGTGGTTCGCCACGGAAGCGAACGACTGTGGCGTGCATACCACTGCAGCAATTTTTTATGAAAGGTATGGAACGAAGATTTTTTTTCTGCCATTAAGCGGAACGCCGCCTCATTCGTCTTTCAACACAAATCCCTGACCGTACACTGTGTGAATGAGTTTCTTATCGTACGCCTTGTCGATTGAATTGCGAAGGTAATTGATATAGACATCGACAAAGTTCGTTCCGGCATCGAAATGATGTCCCCACACCTCTTCCGCAATTTGCATTCGGGAAACGACTTTTCCTTTGTTGCGGAGCAGGTACTCCAACAGCGAGAATTCTTTCGGACTCAGTTCGATATCTTTTCCTGCACGTTGTACTTTCCTGGCGACAAGATCCATCTCAAGATCGGCAATGTCGAGTTTCACTACTTCGCCCGCATTGGAGACGCGGCGGAACAATGCATCGATGCGCGCAAGGAGTTCTTTCATGTCGAACGGCTTGGCTAGATAATCGTCGGCGCCGAGTTTCAATCCCTTCACCTTGTCATCGACGGCATTCAATCCGGAAAGGATCAGCACCGGCGGGAAGGCGGATCTTTTCCGCAGCTCTTTCAATACATCAAAACCGGATTTTTTCGGGAGAGAGAGATCGAGGATAACAAGATCATATTCGTTTGCCAGAAGTTTGTCCGATGCTTCTTCGCCATTGAACGCAATTTCAACGGTGAATGTTTTTGACAGCCGTTTCTCAACCAGCAATGCAATATCTTTATGATCTTCGACGACAAGAATATGTTTTGGTTGATCGTCAGGTTTTTTCACAGTTTATGTCCGTAGCAAATGTGTGGTAAAATGTTGTTTGATATCGGTCCATTCATCATCAAGTATACTATAGTAGACACTGTCGCGTATTCTTCCCCCCGATGAAATGGCGTGCTTCCGAAGTATCCCTTCTTCTTTTGCACCCAACCGCACAATTGCACGTCTCGATTGTTCATTCAGCACGTCTGTCTTAAATTCTACCCTGATGCACTTCCAAACCTCAAAAGCATGCCGTAGCATAAGGAATTTTGCCTCAGTATTCAATCCCGTACGTTGCCATTGTTTTCCCAGCCATGTCCATCCGATTTCAACACGCCGGTTGGCGATATCGATATTCCCGAATCGGGTGCTGCCAACTGCTTTATTCGTCGATAGGGGAAGCGTTGCAAATGGAAGAGCAGTACCTTTCTGCTGTAAATCAAGAGCATTCTCAACATATCGTACCACATCCTCTTTTGTTCGAAGGGTGGTCAACCCGATCCGCCACAGATCTTCATCGAAAGCAACGGAGCAGAGCGCATTAACATGATCCAGTGTCAACGGTTCGAGCCGTACTTGTTTTCCCTGCAGTACAACCGGTCGAATTTCCATGCGCAAATATATAAAAAAAGGGAATGAATGCAAGAGTTTGGAGTGGTGATATTAAATCTATTGTTTCCATCATCAAATCTCAATGCAATCTGTGTAGAAAACAAATAACATCATTCTTTATTCACACAAAGATGTCTTTTTACTACCGAAACTCGTATCTTTTTTCAAAAAAAAACACCCTAAGGAAAAGAAATGACTATATTATCATTCACTGGATTCATAAAAAATATAACGTACCGCCCAAAGTTTATTCCTATAAACATTTCTGAGTATGATTTTAAATCTTTCGATATCAATCTATCCAGCTCTTATGGTATTGTGAGATTATCAAAAACAGACACATTAGCATATTCAAAATGGGTCACACCAAAAAGGACACGCTCATATCCAGGTAATGATACGTCAAACAATGATAGAATAAATTTTATAACTTATTCTTGGATGAATCTATTGAATGTTTATATTATTCTTGCGTGGCACGATACAGCCGTTAGAAACAAAAATAGATCTGGAGAAAAAAATGGAGATTTTATTACAGATCAAAAACTGAACAATGCTTATATCTTAAAAAATTAAAAGAGATTTCTAACTATAAGCTGTCAGCAATGCACTGGAATACATATCATTTTGAAAATGAATTCAAAATAATTTACGACAAAGCGGTCTCTGCTTATGAGAAGATCGCAAGATCAACACGAGTTAGAATGCACCCGTCACAAAAGCATAAATCTGTTTTGAGAACCTTTATGGTTAAAAATAAATTTTCAATAGATAAATTTGCTGAGCATACGTTATCAAGATCAGACGAAGCATCAAAAAGAGAAAGTAAAACTGAACATGAAAAAGAGAGTCTCACCGATGGGGACAAAGCGATTTTCTATATTAAAAATTTCCTTGGTGGAGTATACCACCTCACTGCTGACGAAGTTTTTAAGGACAAGAAAAATGAAATTTATATCATACAAGAATCAAAAAATTCTACCACAAGCAACTTACCATCTGAATCTGATATAAAAGATGGACTTTTCAAACTAATTCTTTTTTCGAATCTGGATAGTTTAATACTAAATGGAAAGTCCGTTAAATTTAAAACAAGATTAAAGTTAACCGGTAAAATTAAAGGTGAAATCAGTCTTCCGGCTTCTAAGGGTCAAATTGATAGATTTATAAAATCGAATAGGACGACATTTAATCAGAAAAAAATTGATTTAATTAAAATTCTAAATAATGAAGCAATATCTAACAAGATTGATATTCTTGTCTGTAGTAATTAAATGAATACAAAACGCTTAAAATCTGTTCTTCGGTATCCTGGAGGGAAAGTACGAGCAATTGAGTTTCTAATGCCGTTTTTCCCTGGAAAGTACAAAGAATATCGCGAACCATTCGTTGGTGGGGGCTCGGTGTTGATTTCACTTCTCCAGAAGAAAACTTCATTTGAAAATTTTTGGATTAACGACTTAAACTATGACTTATATTGCTTTTGGAAGTACGCGAAAGTTGATGGGCAGAAACTAATCGAAGCTATCCAGACAATCAAAAACAATTGTTTGGATGGCAGAAATCTTTTTAATAATTATACTCAGGTAAATGTAGGGTACGCAGATTTTGAACGAGCAGTTAGATTTTTTATCCTAAATCGAATTACTTTTTCCGGTACTGTAGATTCGGGTGGGTATTCACAAAAAGCGTTTGAAACGCGATTCACACAGTCTTCAATTGATAGATTGAGATTGCTTCCTTCACTTCTCAACAAGGTTAAAATAACGCATTGTGATTACGAAGGTGTTGTCAAAGAAAATGGCGAAAATGTTTTTTTATTTTTGGACCCACCATATTTTAGCGCAACAAAATCAAAACTATACGGCAAAAATGGTGACCTACACATTTCATTTGATCATGAAAGGTTTGCCGAAGTAATGAAAGACTGTAGCCATAGATGGCTAATCACCTACGATGATTCTCCAGAAATTAAAAAACTTTTTAACTTTGCTTATCAGTATCCCTGGGAATTGCAATATGGTATGAATAATTATAAGAAAGATTCCGCGGAAATTGGAAAAGAACTGTTGATTGCAAATTACGATATCACACCAATAAAAATGGGTATATAAAGAATTTAACATCGCCATCGCTAATCATCGAGGGAAGTTCTACGGTGGATACAAAAAAAAGTAAACGAATGCAGTAATAGGTGCAAAAGTCTTTTGAAAGATTTTCCTGTTTTCGTATATTGAATACGAATTGCGTTGGTCCCGTAGCTCAGTCCGCCAAAGGCGGATTTCGTTCCGCGTTTAAAGCACGCGGAACTCAACTGGATTGTATGTCTTTATTCAATGGTCCCGTAGCTCAGCTGGATACCTGCCTACCGGCAGGCAGGGAGCAACAGCCTTCTATGTTTATTGTTTATGTTCTGAAAAGTGTTCGTCATTTTAGATTCTATGTTGGATTCTCAAAAAATGTCGCAAAGAGAATTAAAGAACACAATGGCGGACGAACAAAATCAACAAAAGGCTACCGTCCGTGGATATTGTTATTCACGGAAGAATTTCAATCACGATCTGAAGCAAGAATGAGAGAAAAGGAATTGAAATCCGGCGTAGGTAAGGAATATATAAAACAGTTTTGGTCCCGTAGCTCAGCTGGATAGAGCAACAGCCTTCTAAGCTGTGGGTCGGGCGTTCGAATCGCCCCGGGATCACAAAAAATACTGCAACACGGTTTGAAAACAATAAAAAAGTCCTTGTGCACCAAGGACTTTTTTTATTTATGTGGAATGGTACCGGTTTGTAATAATTCCCATCAACGACTTTCGTTGAAATTTATCACCCCAAGAAATGCATCGTTGTAGCGTTTAGCCCTTCTCAAGCATCAGACTATTAAATCGATATCCCACTTAAACAGCAAGTGTAAACAATGAAAACAAAATTCTTCAAAACCTTCCTGCTCACAGTACTCTCCTTCGGGACAGTTTTTTCTCAAGGGTTCAACAAACAGAAACTCGACAGCCTGTTCGACATTCTTGGTGAAAAGAATAAAATAATGGGTAGTTTGACAATCTCAAAAAATGGCAATGTGCTATATAAAAGATCTGTTGGATACAGCGTCATTTCAGATAAGGAGAAGATCCCGGCAACAGAAAAAACAAAGTATCGCATCGGTTCTGTCGGTAAAATGTTCACCGCCACAATGATCTTCCAACTGATTGAGGAAGGAACATTAAGCCTCTCGACGACATTGGACAGATACTTTCCGAAACTCCCGAACGCAAACAACATTACAATCGGTCATTTGCTCAATCACAGGAGCGGAATTCATGAATTTACCGACGACACGAGTTATGCAACCTGGATGGAAAAGCCGAAAACACAAGAAGAGATACTCGAACTCATCTCTAAACATCCGGTTGATTTTCAACCCGGTGAAAAATCGGCTTACAGTAATTCAAACTTCGCTATTCTAGGATATATCTTAGAAAACGTTACTGAACGTTCGTACGCAAAAAATTTATCCGAAAGAATAACGTCTAAGATCGGTCTTTCAAACACGTACGCGGGGAGCGCAATCAATACGAACAACAATGAAAGTTTTTCATACCGGTTTTCGGACACCTGGGAACGAGAAAAGGAGACAGATTTGAGCATCCCCGGTGGAGCGGGCTGTATTGTGTCAACCCCAACCGACCTAACGAAGTTTATCGAAGCATTATTTTCCTTAAAACTCGTTTCAAAAAATAGTTTAACTCACATGCAAACCATCACAGACCGTTATGGAATGGGAATGCGTCCCGCGCCGTTCTTTACAAAAAAAGGGTATGGGCACAACGGACGTATCGATGGCTTTAGAACAAATTTGGCGTATTTCCCAGAGAACAGCGTAGCGATCTCATTTTGTTCAAACGGAGAATATTATCCTGTCAGCGAGATCCTGATCGGTGCTTTGAGCATTTATTTTAACCGGGAGTATTCAATTCCGACATTTAAGTCCATCACTCTAAGCACAGACGAGTTGGACAAATATCTGGGCGACTATTCAAGTAAGCAAATGCCGTTAAAAATTACAATCACAAAAGAGAATACAACGCTGTTTGCACAGGCAACCGGACAAGGCGCTTTTCCTCTTACGCCGACAGAACAAGACAAGTTCACATTCGACGAAGATGGGGTGAAAGTAGAATTCACTGCCGACAAAAATGAATTTACAATTACTCAACGGGGAACCAGCTTTCTGTTCACAAAAGACAAATGACGCAAGACTACTGGAACCCATCCTCCCTCCCCATCAAATATACCATCATAAAAGTTTTTACGGACATATCTTGCCCATGAAATTTAAGACAATTAACTCCGTGAGAATAACGTTGAGTTTGTAGAAAAGTAAATCTTGTACGCACGTCATTCAGGAAAATCATAATAGAGTGACCTAATTGTAGCGGTATGAATGTTGCATACTACCCCTCTAACTATACAGGGGGAACACATCATGACCACAATCGACACTTCTCTTCGCCACCGCTCATCCATTGAAGACCTTTACAAACAATCGCTTTACTTTACCGGACAATGGCCTCTGCAATATTTTTCCGATTCTGTGTCGGAAATTGTCACCGTCTTGAACAAGAATCGGCAGATCGTATTTTGCAACCAGGCGCTGGTCTCTTTTCTCGATGTGCACAATGCCAATGATATTATCGGCAAACGTCCCGGAGAAGCATTCCGATGCGCACATGCCGGAGAATCCAATGGCGGATGCGGCACGACCGAGTTTTGCAAAATGTGCGGAGCGTTCCGTGCAATCATGCAAAGCCAGAAAGGGAATGCAAACGTACAGGAATGCCGGATCATTCGAGACTCTGATTCGAGCGCACTCGATCTGCAGGTTCGTGCAACACCATTGAGCGTGCACGATGAGCCCTTCACGATCTTTGCCGTGACCGATATCAGCCATGAAAAACGCCGCAAGGCACTCGAGAGCATTTTCTTTCATGATGTTCTGAATCTTATCGGCGGGCTTGTCGGATATTCCGAACTGTTGCAAGATGCAAACCAGGAAGAGGCGAAGGAATTCGGTTCGGTCATTCATCAGTTGAGCCTTGAATTGACCGATCAAATTGAAGCGCAGCGCGAACTTTCTCAAATTGAGCACAACGAATATACCGTCCGCATCGAAGGGGTGCATTCCATGTCGTTGCTCACAACTCTTCTGGCAACATACAAGCGACACATGGTTGCACAGAATAAGACAATCGTCATCGGTGCAGAGTCCGAAGATTTCATCTGTGCAACGGATGAGCGATTGTTGAAGCGAATCGTGGGGAACTTGATCAAGAATGCACTCGAAGCGGTGCCCGAACAATCGACAGTCACAATCGGGTGCAGACGGCGGGAGGATGAAGTGCAATTTTGGGTGCACAATCCGTCCGTGATCCCGTACGAGGTGCAACTGCAAATGTTCCAACGGTCGTTTTCAACCAAAGGGACCGGACGGGGTTTGGGAACGTACAGCGTCAAATTATTTACGGAGCGTTTTCTTCAAGGGCGTGTCTCTTTCGTTTCCAATCAGGATGACGGCACGCGGTTTACCATAACGGTTCCGACAACGATATTTGGCAACGATGAAGAGAAAGAACATCTGAAAGAACCGGTCCGCGTATCTGCATCCTAACCAGGCAGAAAGAGATATACAAAAAAAAAGACCGGTATCGAATCGGTCTTTTTTATTTCAACTTGTTCTATGTATTTGCTTAATGCGGCTTGGCTCCCTTTCCATGTGGGTCAAAACTTGAGGAAATGTTGTCGAGAATCTGCGAGCGTGCCTGCACTTCGTTCATCTTCTGCATAATCCGGATAACGCTTTCGCTGCTGTGGCGGGCGACGTCACGCATGAACTCCTGAATGTCCGCATCATCGCATTGCTGTATCACCTCTTCGGAAAGGCGGACGAGCGCCGTTTCATATTGCAGAGCGCGTGTGAGTGCCGAACAGGCATTGCGGCACGTGTGTTCACAAGAAAATGTATAATTGGTCATAACGTTCCCCTTTCCTACGCTTGCTGAAATTGTTCTGCTGCAAACTGCCTGCCGATATTCAACGCTTCTTCATTTAACGGAATGAGATGATGATGGCGCTCGGGCAACACATCGCGCAGCGCCTGCAGTACATTGCCGATTGCAACAACAGGACGCCGCTCCAAAAATGCGCCGAGCAGGATCATATTGGCAATCTGCCGTTTTCCCATCTTCGTCGCAGTCTCGGTCGCCGGTACGATCAACATCTCGATGTCTGTGCGGTCGCACGGCGTGATGATCGTCGATTGTTCGCAAAGTAATAGTCCACCCGGTTTCACTTTTGCAGCGAATTTATCGAGCGACGGCTGATTCAACACAATGCCGCTGTCGAATGTGGTGACGATCGGCGAACTGACTTTTTTCGGCGAGACGATGACGATGCAATTTGCCGTACCGCCGCGCATTTCAGGACCGTACGCCGGCATCCAACTGACTTCTTTCCCTTCCTTCATTGCGGAGTATGCGATGATCTGCCCCATCGACAGCACCCCCTGTCCGCCGAATCCTGCAATGATGATTTCGTGTGCATGTTCCATAGTGACCTCTGTATTTTAGATTTTCCAAATCTTGAAGATTTGGAAAATCATCAGGGGACAGACAGGAATGTCTGTCCTACCATAATTTTTTATTTCATTTCCTGCGGGACTTTAATGTCGCCCGGCGTATAGTACGGAAACATGTTCTTTTCCATCCAGTCATTCGATTCGAGCGGCGTCATCTTCCATCCTGAAGGACAATTGGAAACGATCTCGATGAAGCATGTCCCCTTCTTTTGCTTCTGAGCTTCAAACGAAGCTTTGATCGCTTTCTTCAATTTCCTCACTGCAGCGGGCGTATGCACCGATTGCCGCGTGACGTAATACGCGCCGGGAAGATTCGCGATCAGTTCGGTCATCTTTATCGGCGTCCCCATTGTTGCGCAATCTCTTCCGTACGGCGATGTGGATGTTTTCATTCCTGCAAGTGATGTCGGCGCCATCTGTCCGCCTGTCATACCGTAGATTCCATTATTGATGAAGACCATCAGAATATTTTCGCCGCGATTAACGGTGTGGATCGTTTCTGCGGTTCCAATTGCGGCAAGATCGCCGTCCCCCTGATATGAAAAAACAAATTTATCGGGAAGAACCCGTTTGATACCGGTTGCAGCAGCACTTGCACGTCCGTGCGCCGCTTCCTGCATATCGACATTCATATACATGTACGCAAAGACGGAACAGCCGACGGGAGCAACGCCGATCGTGTTTTCGGTGATACCCATTTCGTCGATCACTTCCATCAGAATCTTATGTGCAACACCGTGTCCGCAGCCGGGACAGTAATGCATCGGGGTGTCGGTCAGCGTTTCCGGTTTTGCATAGACGAGTTCCATTGAATCGATCTTCGTTTCCATAATTTTCCTCCCCGACCGTAAATGTCGAGATTACACTTGAATAAGATTATGCTTTTCCGCCAGTGCTTCCACTTCAAGAAGGATATCCTCCGGTGTCGGTATCATTCCTCCCATCCTTCCTCTAAAATAGACGGGAGATTTTCCGTTCACTGCAAGCCGTACATCTTCCACCATCTGTCCGGAATTCATTTCGACTGTGAGGAAAACTCTGTTCGGCGTTGCCAGCGATGCAATAATATCGGACGGGAAAGGATAGAGCGTAATCGGACGGACAACACCGACGCGCAATCCTTTTTCATTGGCAAGATCCATCACTTTCGTGCAAACCCGCGCAGTCAATCCGAATGCAACGAGAATGATGTCGGCATCTTTCACTTTGAACAACTCGTACCGTTCTTCTTTCCGTAACTTTCTGTATTTATCCTGCAAATGGAGATTCACCGATTCCATTTTGTCCGGTTCCATGTGCAGTGACGTAATGAAATTCCGTTCGCGCGATTTCGGTTTACCGGTCGTAGCCCAATCGTGCTGGGTGAACGGCAGCGAACCTTCCTTCGGCAGGTACACTTTCTCCATCATTTGCCCGATCGCGCCGTCGGCAAGGATCAACGCCGGCATGCGGTATTCTTCCGCTAAACGAAATCCTTCGAAGACAAAATCCGCCATCTCCTGTACTGAATTCGGAGCGAGGACGATGATATGATAATCTCCGTGACCTCCCCCTTTGGTTGCCTGAAAATAATCTCCTTGCGCTGGCTGAATTGTGCCGAGACCCGGTCCGCCCCGCTGCACATTCACAAGCAGACACGGAATCTCTGCCGCTGCGATGTACGAAATTCCTTCCTGCATCAAACTGAATCCGGGGCTTGACGATGACGTCATCACCCGCGCACCGGCGCCGCCGGCGCCGTAGATCATGTTGATCGAGGCAACTTCGCTTTCCGCCTGCAGCACGACCGCTTTCGATCGCTTCGGCACTTGCTCGGTGAGGTATTCGAGAATTTCAGATTGCGGTGTGATCGGGTAGCCGAAGTACGCCTGCATGTTCGCGCGGATCGCCGCTTCAGCAAGGGCTTCATTCCCTTTCATCAATTTTGGTGATTCATCGTGTTGAATCGACATGACAATCTCCTTTCGTGCTTACGCAGTTTGCGCGCTGAGTGACGGTGATGAGGCGCGCTTTGCCGGTTTCGCCTGGCGGTACACGGTGATGGCAGAGTCGGGACAGACCAGCGCACAGTTGATGCAGCCGGTGCAATTATCCAGCACAAGTTCGGCGTAGCGGTACCCTTTGCGATTGATCGACGAGGAGAGAGCGAGACTATTTTGAGGACATGATGCGATGCAGAGTTCGCATCCTTTACAAATTTCCGTGGCAATGATTACCGTTCCGGTGATCATGGTTGCCTCCAATGATGATTGTATTGATCAGGATACTTCAATTACCATACCAGAGGCAAAAAGATGATAAACAGAAGGAAAAGGGAGATGCCGGTGCAAATAAATTTGCAAATGTGGGAAGTGGAAATTTTTCGATTCTTATTCTGTCAAAATGTGTGGAAATCCGACAGCGAAAAATCAGAGATCCGGACGTTCAGTGATGAAAATCTGAACAGAGACAGCCGGAGTCCGATTTAATTCAAGAGGGGAATGTCTTATTTCAACAAGAGAAGTTTTTTTGTTGATGCAAACTGACCGGCAGTCATTCTTGCAAAATACATTCCAGAAGAAAAGTTTGCACCATTCCATGTCGCCTTGTGCACGCCGGCATTCATCTCTTCATTCACGAGCGACGCCACTTCTCTGCCGAGCAGGTCGTAAATTTTGAGCGAAACAAAAGAGTGACGCGGAAGTTGGTATTCAATCGTTGTGGATGGATTGAAGGGATTGGGATAGTTTTGGGAGAGGGAAAAGAATGATGGCAACCGATGTTCGCCTTCCTCTACTGATAAAATAGTACCATAAACTTTTCCATTAATTTTTGCACCTAATAACTTCCATGACGGACCGAGTACTTCATTGGAGTAAATGCCGATGCTGTCAACAATCTGTATTCTCCAGTCATAACTATTAGGAACAATTGAACCGTCGAACCGAAATGAACGTCGTGGAACACCGAAAATGTTTAACGTTTCGATTTTCTTAAGGATAATTTTCGAGGAAATGGTATCTCCTTCAGACCGTGAGAAATCATATCGGAGATGTTCATTAGAATCTGCCGGGTTGTATTGAAATATTTTTAATCCATCTTTGCGTAAAAAACGAGTAGGGATCATTTGTGCCGTCATAACAAAATAGCGCATCCCGTTGGACATCAGTGTATCCGAATTTATTTTTTGTATGTCGGTATAGTCCGGCCACGGCGGAGGAGGATCGCTATACACTCCGTAATGCCACTCATTCCCTATTCTAAGAGGAAAAACAAAATCCTCATATCGCCCCACATCATCCAGCCTGAACGAAAGAAGTACCGGTGTTGAATCGCGCTGCCCCGTCATCCAAACCGTGTTGGTTGAATCGATGTGAGATGTTGTTCCGGTGGTATATTCGTTTGATAACAAAAATGATTTTGTGGAATCTGTCCCTATAAATTTTACAAGATACAGACCTTTGACGCCGTACATGTTTTGTACAACGGCATGTTCATTTCCGTGAATATCAACAAGATAGTCGCGCAACACGGCATTCTCAGATTTTAGATCGATCGTTTGTTTTTCCTGTATCAATTGCCCGGCAGCAGAAATAAAATAATGTAATACGCCGTTTCCATCGCTGCACATGATCCGCATCTCACCGCCGGGCATGTATCGTGTTTTCAACATTCCTGTAATGATGCTTTTCGAGGTATCAACAAAAAGGTCTTTTCCCGGTTCCTTGTGAAGAACCGTTATCCTGCGATCGACGCCATTGCTCAACCAAGCCGAATGCGCGCCTCCGGATGTATCAATATCCCATGACAATGATTGAACAATCGGTTCCTGTGCAATAATATCCCCCCGCCCCCATATTGAGCCCTCTTGTCTGATCGGGTATGTGTAGATGACGGCGGAGTCCTCAAAGATTTTTTTCACCGTCATAACAAGTTGCGGGCTTGAAGAAGAATCGGCACTGTACCACAAAACATACGGAACATTCTTTCGTACTTTTACCTCAGGATAAAATCCCTTGCCAACAGTGATAAAAGCAGGGAAACCTGTTCCGTCAAGATTCATTACCTGATAATGAATTGTGGAAGAAAACTCTTCGAAGTAATTTCTGTGTGGATCGACATTCATCGGCATGACGCTTTCCCACACATAATGAATGCCATTGTCATCAGTCAAGGCAATAGACGGATTAAGCCCCGCAGAGTCGATCAATATTTTTTTAAACAACGAAGGAGAAGTGTAGGCATATCCACGCCTTGGTTTGTAGAGATACATCGGAGGGACATCGCTCCAAAACGTTCTCACCACACTCCACATCACTCCGATATCGCCTGACGCAGTTTGAACCGAAGCTATTTTGAATCTGTCTGCTTTATGATCAAAAGAATAGATTTCTTCGTATCCCGAATCCGGTAAAAAAAACGGCTTCGACAATGCTGTTCCATTCCAACGAAGATAAAATGGATAATATGAGCCCCCTCCCCAGTCTAATGGCGGAGGCGCGTACCATTGAGTCCAATTCATCCCTTTGAGAACAAAACTATTTTGCGCTGAAATGATCTCAGCGGTTGTACTTTTCAGCGGTAATTTCGGAAAGACATGCTCGTTGATTAACTGAGCATTCAGAGTAGAGCAGACAATGAAAATGATAATAGTACTACAGCAGCGTCTCATGACAACCTTAACAAGAAATGCGGTGTGAACCTTGCCATAATGTGAAAAAGATTTACTTCATCAGCAACATCTTCTTTGTAATCGTTTGCCCTTCAGATTTTAAGACTGCATAATATGTCCCGCTTGCATAACCACTCGCATCCCACACAACACGGTATGTTCCGGGTTCTTTATGTTCCTGCACCAATGTCACTACCTCTCTTCCGATCTCATCGAAGACTTTCAATGTTGTGAATCCTGAAACCTGAAGCGCGAAACGTATTGATGTGCTTGGATTAAATGGATTGGGATAATTCTGGCTGAGCGAAAATCCTGACGGAACTTTTGCGTCCACCAATTCCACTCTCATCGCACGCTTCGGACCGAGTTTGCGCTGATAGACGCCGTTGCCGAATGTCGCGGCGCGGATGCGCCTGTCCACCGGCGAATAAACGACATCGAGCACCATTGCGTACGGCATTCCGTCAAACCATGGTTCCCAGCTCGTTCCGTTATTTTGCGTACGATACACGCCGAGGTCCGTACCGACATAGATATCGCTTGGATTCAACGGATCGACGCAGACCGCCTGCGAGGGAATATCGGGAAGGTTCGACGAAATATTATTCCATGTCGTTCCCGCATCCGTTGATCTGTAGACGTGCGGAGTCCCGTATCCGGAAAAGACCGCGTACGCGATCTTGCTGTCGTTCGGATCGAACGCCAGATCTGTTGGATAACGATTCGGAAGAGCGGATACTGATTTCGTCCAGTTCGTTCCGCCATTGGTCGTGTAGAAAATTTCAAAGATCGGATTTGTCCGCTGTCCCGTCGCACCGAGTGCGGTGTCCGGACTTGTGTAACTGACGGCGAGAGATGAAACATTCGATCCGTTCAATCCCTGGTTATTGTTCGTGCGTGTCCACGTCGCTCCGCCATCGGTCGTTTTGATCACCTTCTTCATTCCCGCGTACAGCACATTCGGATTCGACGGGGAGATAACGAACGGCGCTATAAAATTTGCCGAATCGGAACTTCCGTTAAAAATATTGTTCCAGCTGGTCCCCCCATCCGTGGTTTTGGAGATCTCCAGGTAGACATATTCTTCGTACATGATCTGTTTGTTCAATGGATCGATGGCACACCAGCCGCCGTCGCCGCCATATACTTTGTTCCATGACGGCGCACCTTCCCATTTCACCGTTCCATTATCCTGCAATCCTCCGAGTGCGATCAGCGAATCTGTTGCAGCGTTATCGAAGCCATTATAGAATTGTGTTGTAACAAATCCGCCGTTGCGCCCGGCAAACGTTTCGCCTCCATCGGTCGATTCGAATATACCGCCGTCATTCCCGAAGAACATCCTGTTCGGATTCTTCGGATCGAAAATTATTGCGTGATGATCGGCGTGTGCGTAATCGTCGGGACCTTCAGGTCCGCCGGCAGGGACGACACCGCCGAAATCTTTATACCAGAAAGATTTCTGCGTCAGTCCGCTCCCGCCTGTTGTCGATTTGTACGCATCAAGTCCTGCACCGTACACAAGATCGGAATTCGCCGGATGAACGGCGCAGATATTATTGTACCATCCCTGTCCGCTCAGATAATTCGTTGTCGATTTCAATTCCCACGTCGTGCCGCCGTTGGTTGTTCTGTACAATCCCGCAAGGTTATGCGTCGCTGCATTGGCGATACTTGCATAGACGACGTTTGGATTCGACTGCGAAATGGCGAGCGATGTCCTGCCGAAATTCGTCGCGGGCAGTCCGCCGGAAAGTTTAACGAACGAGTTTCCGCCGTTGGTCGATTGATACATGCCGGAATTCGGCGATGTGTTCCTCTGTCCGCACGCAACATAAACGATCGACGTATCGACCGGATTGAGCGCAACATCCATCGCCATCAGTGTGTCGAGAATTTTTGTTACGGAGATGCCGCCGTTGTACGATCTGTATGTTCCTTCCGACGTTGCGATATAGATCGTTTGCGGATTCTTCGGATTGATGACGATCTTTTGTATCGAACGATTCTGACTGAAGAGCCAGACAAGTCCTACGGATTGCCACGTTGCGCCGCGGTCGGCACTTTTCAACATTCCCAATCCGTACGTTGTGCGCGCGCCGGGAGTGCCGACCTGACCGAGATTGTACCCGCTGATCTCTCCCGTGCCGACATACATTTCATTCGGATTCGATTCGTTGATCACGATCGTGCTGACGGAAAGAAGATAAAATCCGGTGTTGACCAATTCCCACGCTTTTGCACCGACACCGCCTGTGGTCGATCTCCACAATCCGCCGCTGGCGCTTCCTGCCCAGAGAATGTGCGTGCTGTCGGGGTCGATGGCGATCGAAAGGACTCTGCCGCCGATATTATCGGGACCGATCGATTCCCACGGCTCTTCGGCGGAAGATTTTCGAAGAGAGCGCATCATCGTCCGTTCGGTGTATTGCACGGCGCGCGTCAATCCTTCGGGAGGAATTAATGTACCGGGGAGCGCCCGCTGCGCGTACCACCACTCGAATGCATCATCGGCGTGCCCCTTTTCTTCGTACGGTTCTTCTCTATTTGTAAGGTAATAGAATGTCGCGCCTGATAGTACGAGAATGAACGCAGCGGCAAATAATTTTTTCATGATTCCTCAGTAATAATTCTACAGGAAGGTACTAAAAAAGGGGTTAAAAGGGGTGATGAGTCACACTATTCCGCATTCTGCAGCGTGAGACGGGCAAAGACCCGAACGAGGATGTAATAGAGAGCCGCCGCAAGCAGCGGTCCAATCATCAGCCAGGCAACAATGGCATGGATCGTTGTCCACCAGAGTATATCGATCGCGCCAAGCGTGTCCGATTGCAGCAGCGTAATGATCTGCAGGACGTCGAGCGGCAGCGGCGCTTCGTTGAAGAGCAGTTCGCCGAGACGGATGAACGGGATGAGGAACAGCAACTGCAGGGGCGATGCAAAATAGTTGATCAATTGGATGGCAGGAAGATTCAATCCGAACAGGAGCGCTATCGCGCCGCAGAGGATTGTGGTGGAACCAAGGAGAGGAAAAATACCGAGTGTCACGCCGAGCGCGACGCTCAATGCGAGTTTTTCGGGAGAGAGTCCCTGCTTTAAAAATCCGACAAGCGGAACGACCAGCGCGCGGTTAAGGAATTGTTTTACTGCGAGAATACATGCTTCCATACAATTATGCGCTCAGCACTTGCTGCACCAGCGACATCAATTGTGCGAATGTGAACGGTTTCTCGACGATCCCTTTCACGCCCAGGTTCAATATTTCCGCACGGGATTTTGCGTCGATGTTGCCGGTCGCGAAGATCACCTTCACTGAAGGATTCATTTCCACCAGGTGTTGGAACAACTCTTCACCGTTCATGTTCGGCATCGAGATATCGGTGACAACGAGCGAGATTTCATTCCTGTAATGTTCGTACGTCCTGAGCGCCTCTTCACCATCCTGTGCCGTCAGTACGGAGTACCCGTGCGAGAGGAATTCCTGTTCGTACAGAATGCGGTATGCCTCTTCATCATCCACCAGCAGTACGAGCCCTTTTCCCTGCTTCGGAGGTTCCGGTTCCGCCAGTTCAAACGGGATATCTTCGTGCCGCACAACGGGAAAATAGAGATAGAATGTCGTACCATGCTCAGGATCGCTCTCCACGCGCGCAAAACCATTATGGCGTTTCACGATGCTGTACGTAACCGCAAGCCGCAACCCTGTGCCGCTTTGTTGCACTTGTGTGTTGAAATACGGTTCAAAGATCGTCCGCTTCTGCACTTCGTTGAGCGCCGTGCCGTTGTCATTCACGGTCACGGCAACGTACTGTCCATCGCGTGCATTCGGATACATCAAACGGACATCCTCCGACCCGATCACATGACTGTCGATCGTAATTTTACCGCCGGAGGGCATCCGTTCATTTGCCGCCAATCCGAGATTGACCACAGCCTGATGCAATTCATGGATATCTCCCAGCACAACCGCATTATTGTCTCCCAGCGAAAGAGAGAGCGATACGGTCGGAGGGAGTGAATGCTGCAATATTTTATTGGCATGCTCAAGACTTTTGGGTACGGAGACTTCGCGCACTTCATTCTGTTCCGTCCGCGCAAAGACCAACAGATTGCCGGCGGCATCTCCACCGCGGCGTGCGTGCGAGATGATCATCGAAATATAATCCACCACATCGGTGCGATGCATCAATTTCGTTTTCAGCGATTCGGCGGCATTTAAAATGATGCCGAGGATATTGTTGAAATTATTTCCGATCTCAACGGCAAACCTGCCGAGCGCATCCATCCTTTGCACCTGCTGGAGGTTCTCTTCGAGTTTTTTCCGTGCCGATATGTCCCGGAAAATACTGAGCATCATCTTTTCGCCCTCGGCGGGATGGATGAACGAATTGATGATCTCGACCGGAATCTCATCTCCGTTCGGACGGCGGATGGTCTGGGAGATCGGCAGTTTCACGATCCCCGCATCGAACATATGCCGGTAGGTCGAATCTGCCGTGTAGCGGACATCGTCCACGTTGCCCGAGCGGTACTCTTCGGTCAATTTCTGAGGGGAGACCCTGACCAGATCGCAGTACGCCTGATTCACCATCACAATCCGTCCGTACCGATCGGTCAGCCTCATCCCGTCGGCGGAATGATCCCACAGGATGCGAAATCGTTCTTCGCTTTCGCGCAGCGTCCGTTCGGCGCTCCTCAACAGTTTGATATTGTTCACGGAAAGATACATCCATACAAAAAGAATGCATGCGATGATGATGCCGGCGATGATCGAAAGGACCGTCGGCACATCCCAATACGAGAATGCCGCATCGACCATTTCCAGCTGCAGATCGATCCCGACCTCATTCAGTGCATATCCTGAACGGATCGGGCTGCGAAATGAAATGGCGCTTGTTGATGCAAGGACATCGGAAGTTTCAGGACTCAGCAGTGCGGCATCGTACTCCGTCATCGCGATCGAGCGGATGGAAGTACTAAGCAGTTTATTGAACGATATGACGATTCCGGCGACGCCGTAGAATGTTCCGTTGTTGATGATGGGGCGTTCGACGGCGACATATTTTTCTTTGTTCTCACGCCACACGGCCGTATAGTACACCGGCTGCATGATCGAGACGTAGTAGTTTGAATCCCGGATCGAAGGAAATTCAAGTTCGACATTTTGCACGCCGCTCTGGCGTATCCGCTTTACCGGTTTCAGGGAAGCATTCTTCACGTACACAGCAACGACCTCTTCATGAGAACGGACATAGGTGGAACAGAGGTCGGAAAATTCCGCATCAGGAATTGTGACCGCTGCTTCCGCCAGCGTGATCGCCTCCTGCTCGTGGTTCAAAAGATCTTTCTCGAGCGACCTCCCCAGGTTTTCAGCAGTCAGCGACAGCCGATGCTGTTCATTCGATGTTCTCGTGCCGAACAAATCGTACAGGGTCCATCCCCACACACCGATGAAGAGCATGAAAAGAAAGATCGGCAGGTATTGGAATGATATTCCCTTCCGATCGGCTGTTGCTTCAGAACTCATACTGTACCTCTGTTGTTACGGATAAAAGCTGATGCGCCCGGGCCAGAGCCGCGTCACAATGTTCGGCATCAGTAGATTTTTATTTCTTTGTGTCATGGAGAACAGGGAGAGCGCGCTTGTCGAAAATGTTTCCAGGCTGTACGATTGGATCGTGTGGAACGCGTGTTCCCCTTTTTCTTTCAATTCATCGTCGGGAAGCGATGATACCGTTGTCATCAACTGCGACAAGCGCCGATGATCGCGCGGCTGGAACATCCACCCGTTCTTTCCCTCTTCGATCAATGCTCGTGCGGCGCCGCATCCGCTCGTGGCGATCACGGGAAGCCGGCTTGCCATCGCTTCATTCACAACAAGTCCCCATGTTTCCACATCGCTCGGAATGATCATTACCTTTGCAAGCCCGTAGTACGCACAGAGTTTCTCGCCGTAGTGTGCCCCGGAAAAATGTACCCCGTCGATCTGTTGTGCCGTCATCTTGTACTCCCCGATCTCGATGCCGTCACCGACCAGTACGAGATCCCAGGCGGCGGAACCTGTGCTGCTACGATAATGCCGGAACGCCTTCAGGAGTGTTTCGATCCCTTTCCGCTTGATAAATCTCCCGACAAAGATAAAGTATTTTTTCGGGAGTTGCAGTTCGCGGCGAAGTTCGTTGTCTCGTTCCCTGGCAGAGTGTGAATGCCGGGAATAAAAGTCGTTGTCGACAACATCGACGCCGACCACGATACGATCGGACGGGAATCCCATCCGTTCATAATACGATGCGTGGAATGCGGACGGAATGAATGCCGCATCGACGATCTTGTGAATGATCTTCTTTACCGATGCGATCAACCATCCCCGTGTATCGGTCAACTGCCACGCATCGTCCATGATCGCTGAGAACTTGTTGTTTCTTAGGCAGTACTTGATCGCCGCCATCCCTGAAGGAAACGGCGTGGAAGGCGAAATGACGACATCGGGCGCCAAGCGTTCAATGGTCGAATAGATCCTTGTATGGATCGCCATAGGAGAAAGCGCCCGGTACGATCTCCCTGAAAAAATGCAGACATAGTCATCCGTAGCAACCTGTTGTTCCGGAAACGGATAGAGAGCGTCCTTCGACGCAACTTCGATCGCCGTCAACCGATGTCCTTCAGCGCTCAGACGTTTTCGCAAATGGTTGATCCGGGCAACGTGATACGGCAGAAATTTTGTCCATATAATGGCGACGTGTAATGGTCCGTTCTTCATTGCATCAGTATGAATGAGGTTCGCGATCTTCAGCCCGGTGTTCATGATACCGGCTTCGTGTCGATCGTGACCTGCGGTGCCTCCCCTGCTCTCCCTCGTCATCCTCTTCCGTTACCTCCGCTTCCAAGCGTTCTCGTTTGTCTGCGGCATAAGCGAGTATGACAAACTGGATGTTTCCGAAAAAAGCAGCATACAACAACACATTATCCGTGAACATGATAAGTAATTGGGAAAGGAATGACGATGCCGAAGCATAAAAAAATACCCTTCGATTGCCCTTCGAACGCCGTCCCATCCTGATCAAATTCAACACCTGAGCCATGATGGTGAATGTAAAAACCGCCGTGCCAAAAATACCGTAGTCAAACAACAGCCGGAGCCAATCATTGTGCGGATGGGTCAATTGTCCCGCCGTTAAATTGACAACAAATGCCTCCGATGCGTTGGCGCCATGTCCCATCCACGGTTCTTTGGCGATCTCAAGCGTCATCATTTCTGCCATGTGTCGTCGTCCGTGCGTTGCAACGTTCTCATACTTTGTCAGATCATCCACCGAACCTTTCCCCTCCACGAACATCTTATCCTGCACACGGTCGGTGTAAAAGAGTGCCAGACCGCCGAGTGAGACAAGGACCAGCATAATGAATCGTACCTGGATCTTTTGAGGAGAGAACGACAACGGAAGGGACAAGCCGGCAACAACGATCGCCCCGCGTGTCAATGCAATGATCGGGATGAATGATGCGAGTGCATACCAGAAGATATCTTTCACAAATCCGAACGAATATCCGGATACAAACACAGCACATAAAAAAAGCGCCGTAATCGCTTGGGGTGCAAGCGATGTCCGTTTCGGAAGCACCCCGGTCAGCAACATACCGGTTATTATTGCGATCATCACGATGAGAGCGATCGCGAATATTTTCAAACCGAGAAATACCGCTTCCAGTTGCTTATCCGTAACGCGCGCTGTCGATGCAGCAATCCCCACAACGACGGGACAAAGGATCATGATACTGCGCTGGACGTTTATATACTCCGAAAGATATGAATAGAAGAAAACTGTCAATATCCATGGAAGCCATATTCTGGTCGGAAATGTAATACGTGTCAGATTTGCCATCAAGAACATTCCCGCGAATGACAGCGTGACGATCCATGCGAATCCGCTGACTGTATAGAAAAAGAATGTCGAACCGGCGTACGTACATGCAAGGAATGTCGTGAAAAGTGTAATCCAAAAAAGGACGGGAAGACGCGACGAACGGAGCCTGTGGCCAAGACTTGGTTGTGCAGGTTTTTCTACAAGCCGCTCTTCCGGAAGTTTTTTCATGCGATCGTTTTCCGTTGTTGGATCTTAAGATACGAAAAAACATCGTACAATTTTGTCCTTATACCGTTGGGCAGTGACGCAATTGCGGCATATGCATATGTTTTGATATTGACAGGGTCGTACCGCACGCTGTGCCGTACTTCCCGGAATGTCTTTGACCTGTCGTGCAGTCCAAGATACATTGCAGCCCGCATCCGATGCCAGAGGGCAATATACCGCTCAAACGACTCTTTTTTATCAACAGGCAATGAGTGCAACATCTCAACCAATTCAGTTCCTACCCTGTCCGGTTCTTGCGGAATACGGGATGGAGTTCCTGCTAGTGGTGCCTTCAAATGAAAGATGGCGTGTCGTTCCGACGTGTATGCGATGGAATACTTCACTGCCAACCGTGCCCATGTGAGAAGATCTTCACCGATCGTGATACCGACGGGGAACAACCCGACTGATTCAAACGCAGGTTTTCGTACGGCGATTGCCGATGACCACAGAGGCGGATCGGATTGAGCAGCGATCGAGAAATAATCACTGAGAACGCCTTTGAATGGCAACGGAGAGATTCCTCTCAGGATTGAATTTCGTTGCGAACCATTCTGATCCATATAATAATATCCCGTGGCAAAGATAGAGCACTCCGAAAATTCCTCCGAGAGCGCGACGATCGTTTTCAAAAAATCGGGTTTCCACTCGTCATCGGCATCAAGAAGTGCAATAAGCCCGTACTTGGCGGCACGAATGCCTATATTGCGCGCGGCGGAGACCCCTTGATTCTTCTGATGGATCACCGTGATCCGTTCATCTCTCAGCGATTGAACCACATACAGACTATTATCGGTCGACCCATCGTTGACGATGATCAATTCGAACTGTTGGATTGATTGGAAGAGGACGGAAGCGATCGCCCGCTGCACTTCTTTTTCATTATTATAAAGAGGCATTACGACGGATATCATATTCTTCTTCCCGCGACAGTTTCAAACAGATCGATCCATTGTGTGGCAAATCGTTCGAACGAAAATTTCTCTTTCACAATTTCCTTCCCCCCTTTGATGCATCGTGTACGAAGATCTTTCTCCTCCGTCATTCGTATCATCTCCGCGGATAATCCGGTATGATCTTCCGATTGAAACAGCAAGCCTGTCGTCTCATGGTGAACAACTTCAGGCAATCCTCCCACATTACTTGCGATCACAGGAACGCCTGCCGACATCGCTTCGATCGCAGTCAACCCGAATCCTTCATACCGTGAAGGAATGACAAGGCAGTCGGCAGATGCGACTGCCTGAATCACTTGCTGACGGGAACGAGGACCTAGCCACACAATTGATGACTCAATATGTAATTCGGCAGCCAGATTCTCAAGATATTCTTTTCCCACCGGTTCACCGATGACTACAATTTGTCCCTTCGGATAGCGCTCCCTCAACAGAGAAAATGCATTGAACAAAACATCGTGCCCTTTGTGCCTGCCTGCCCTGCCGACAATTGCAAAGAGCGGATCACCGGTGAGTGAAAATTGTTTTCTGGTCGCTCTCTGATCCGTACCATTCACAATTCGTTCTACCTCTGAAACATCCACGCCGTTGTAGATCGTTTTGATCTTGTCGCTTGTACTTGTACCGAACCAAAACGTTCGCACATTCTCCGAAACGGAGACAAATGCGTCACAAAAATGTACCGCAATGTTCATCATGAGACGCGTCTTACACCCGTACAGAAATGCACCCGATGTATGCACAGCCGATGTGATCACAGCAGACGAATATAGTGCAGCGGCAACGATCGGTACAAGTCCTGGGGCGACATATTGAACATGGATAAAATCGGGCTGTATTTTTTTTATTTGACGCGTGAGTGCGGAATACACATTGCGAAGTTCGGAGAACGACATACCGGTTGTGGAACGCGGGATCTTGAATAAGCAGACCTCAACACCAATCTCAGAAAACCATTTCACGACTTCATCGTTATACTCATGATAGCAGCATACGGAAACATTTCCACCGGCAGACAGTATCGCGCGAGCAAGAAGCAGCGTATGCATCTCGGTTCCCCCCATATTCAATACGGGAAGAGCAATCAAAAAATTTTTACTTTTCAACGATGAGGACATTGCATTCTCTTATATAACATTACTCCATCGCTTTCGCCTACGGGCAACCAACCATGGCTCGACGGATCATCCGAAAGATACTGTTCCACATATTCCTTTGTATCGCAAACCCATCGGATGCCGTTCGCATCCAGATACGCCCACATTGAATCCTGAAACGGCAACACTTCTGCGTTCACTTTTCCGTCAAGATTGATGGTGTGATCGCGCATGAACCCTAAGAATCCGGATTGACCGGAACCGATCTTATCCTGCTCAGGAACTGCCGTCTTTATCAACCTGTATTTTGGATTTGTATCCATATAAAATTCCTCAAGAGATCCATACGATGGTCCCGTGTACGCTCTCATCTGCCAACCGACGAGAGGCAGAACAACTGCTATGAGTATCGCAGTACTTACTCCCTTTTGCTTCACATTCAATAAAAATTTCACAGTGTACAGAATCGACAGCAGCACGCTCGGTACAAGATACCGTTCGTAAAAGAAAGTCGCGTACGATGTGAAAGAATACCATACGGCAAGGAGCGTGACAGTAGAGATTATGACGATGTGAAACAACCGATCACGATCGAGTGCGAGTTCCTTTTTTTTATACAATATCGTTACGATAATTATCACTGCGCACAATTTAACAACATCAACATACCAATTGTCATATCGAGCTGCGTAAATGAACGGTACGATATTTTGCAGCACTGCGCGGAACGCTTCCACAATCCGTTCGGTCGATACCATGATCTTCTGTTGTGCGAGACCGCTTGTAGGGACAGGCGAACCAAAATACCATACATTATACATCCACCATGGCGATGAAATCGTCAGTGCAATGACCGCAGAAATGGAAATACCTTTGATCGAACGGACCAAATACCCGCGTCGCTGGCTCCACACATAGACGACCGCAAAGAGTGCACAAAAAAATCCTGCATCGATCCGTACGAGCACCAACGATCCGAATAAAATGCCGAGGTGAACAAAGGACCTTACCGTACCGCTGAATCTTGTCTGAATGAATCTCCAGATCAAAGCGTACATCAGGATCAAGAACCCGGTCTCCAGCGCATTCACGTGCATCAAAAAAATATACAATGATGATGAATAGAGAAGGATCGAAAGCCACACTATTTTGGTCCCGCGTTGTTCAGAGATGCTGTCGCGGACACATAGCGCAACGATCAACGATGTTGCAAAAAACATTACCACCTGGATCACGTAGAGTATCTGCAACACTGTGGACAGGTCTCCGCCGGCAACTGCAAAAGGGATCACGCAGACCAATGTGAACAACGGCTGAAAACCGTTTGTCATTGCAGTTCCGTCGATGGTGATCCCTTTCCCTTCGGCAATATTCCGTGCAACTGTCAGGCTGTAGAAACCATCTTCCGTAAAGGGACGTACATAGATGTATTTCTCGGGAACAACAAGGAGCACCATCAGTGAGACGGCGACGATGCCAACTGCACATTGAATGAGAGTTTCCGAGTGAAGTTCCTTCATCATTTTAAAATATCGTCGATGGATCGTTTCACATCATCTTCTGAGATTGCGCGTAATTGCGAATCGTCCGAACCGCTGTCGTCATACGAATATGTCTGTTCATCGAATGCATGCAATGCACGTATTGTCGAGCATTTGGGAAACCAGTGCGTAACACTGAAGCGCGTATTGAACAGCGCAACGATCGGGATATCGACCAGAGCGGCAAGATGCATCGTTCCGGTATTGTTCGTCACGCAGAGAGACGACAACCGCAACACTTCTATCAACTCTCCCTGTGACAACGTACCGCACAGATCGATCGCGGCGCCGTTCGATGCACGCACCACTCTGCCGGCTATGTCTGATTCGGATTTCAACGTATTCACCAATACGATAGCATCATATGTCTCCTTCAGCCACAATGCAATTCGACCGAACCGTTCTGGATTCCAGCACCTCACGAGATATTTCGATCCCGGATTTACAATAACGATCTTCCTTCCCTTAATGCTTTCAAATCCGATCTTCTTTTTTGCACTCGTCACAGCATCATGTTGCACCGGTAAATATTCATCCGAAAGGACTTTGGGCAGATGCAACGAAGCAGTGATCTCCGATCCTCTTCGCGGTTCATTCTTCACAAAGTAATGCTGCACGCAGTTCAATGTTCCCCTCGATCCTATGGAATTCAACCTGAATCCCATCGCAAACTTTGCCACCGTCTTTCGCGCAAATATCATTTCCCTCAACAGAAATCCGGGAACTCCTCTGTTGCAATACGGCGAGAAATTAACGAAGAGATCGCAGCTGAGCGTTGTCAGATCGTCTGACGAATAATGAAATGAAAATCTGTCGCGCCGCACCGGTTGGGCATTGATGAACAACAATCGGTCGATGTACGGCAACGGGCGAAGCAGCGATTCAAGGGGGAATTGCTCGTTATAACTGACAACTGTCAGTGACGCAGCAGGGAATTTTTTCTTGAGCGAGCAGATCGAGGGAAGATGCACTGCCGTGTCCCCCAGCATTCCCTGCACGTACACAACGATCGTCCTTACTTCTTCCTCTTTCGGAGCGCGCTGAGAAAACCACAGGAGATGAAGGAATTTCAAAAGAAGATTGAAAAGTACGACGCGAATCCAAATGGAGAGACGAAGGGATATATTCTTCAATGAAAAACCATGTACCGACCGTTCAATCCTCTGCGCATCATCCAGTGATGAAGCAATGAACACTTTTCCAAAAGATTCACGTCGGATATTATGAGCGTGCATGGTACCGTTTCCTCGTCATACTGTGAGAATATGCCCAGGAATCTTTCGAGATGGCAACACAATTCCACGTTCTCTCCAGATTGGAATCCAGGAAACCATCCTGACGCAACCGGAATATCTCGTACCGTTCGCCCAATTCTCGCGTGACCTCTTCCAAAGAATAATGCTTCTTACTTTCGTCGTGATGTTCGAATATGATCACGGGCTGATTTCGACGGATAAACTGTCGTGCACCTTTCATCACAAGCAGCTCCGCCCCCTCGACATCAATGATCATGATCGATGGTGAATCGATATCGGAGCACTCATGATCGACCGTCGTTGTCGCCACGGTCAGCGATTCGCCTGCATGTGAATTCATAAGTGACGATGTCACTGCGGCATCGGGATTGAGATGAAACGTCGCCGTGCCGATCTCATCACTCGCGGCTTTTCTCACAAGCATCACATTGTTTCTTCCGTTCAAAGCAATGCTCTTTTCGATCGTCGCAGCGCATTCAGGGTTCGGTTCAAATGCGATGACGCGGGCGACATTGTCGCGCCCTGAAAAATCGATCACCATTTCGCCGATGTTTGCGCCGACATCGAGCACGATTATCTTTTCTTTCGACCTGTTGATGAGGAAATTCACAAAGTAATGTGTCTCGGGTTCATTATAGTCGCCGGAAAGCATCCGCAAATAACATGACGACAGCGTGTGATTGAAATAAAATTTATCCTTGTGGACGGAGAGAACGGTATCCTTCTTTATCCTGGAGACAATGTACCCGATCCCCCGGATATTGAAATGCAATCTGTCTTGTACCAAGCGATATATCATTGAATACAGTTTCGCAGCCCACAGCATCATTTCATCTCTCCTTTGAAGATGCGTTCCAATTCGACTGTGTACTCGACAAAAGTTTTTACGGCGGGGATATTCGATCTCATTTCGTTCAATCGCGATGGCGCATCGAGCAGGAGGCGGATAGCATTTGCAAGTGATCGGGAATCATTCCGTTCGACGATCAATCCGTTCTTTCCATGGTCGACCAGTTCCGGCATTGCGCCGGAGCGCGCCACAATAACAGGCTTTGAACATGCAAATGCTTCATGAACGACAAGGCAAAATGCTTCGTACGCCAGCGACGGAACAATGACAACGTCAACCTGTTCGTACGCCGTGCGGATTTTTTCATGCGGGACAAACCCATGATGATCGAACGGAACAGAGTGAAATCGTTCTTTGATCTTTTTGAAATATCGCTGTTCATCGGTCGTCCGGGCATCGCCGAACAGATGGAACTCGTATTCCTTCGTGCGTTCGATCGATTGCAATGCTTCAAAAATAAGATGGACCCCTTTGTGATGGGCGATCTGTCCGATAAAACCTATCTTCATCGGCTTTTTGAATCTTTTCGCAGTTCTTTTTTTGAGCCGGTCGACTGCAACGCCATGCGGCAGAACGATGATCTTCCGTTCACTCACAGCATTGCGAAGAAGATCACTGTTCCCGCCATCTCCCACATCTTTTTGTTGTGTACGATTTCTTGATCGACAAGCCAGGGATACCGCACGACGCGCAGAGCGAACGGCAGATCGCGCGTGTTCTCGGTCCTTTTTCCGACAGTAGAATATACCACTCGTGGAATCCGTCCGAAAATACCCCCCGTGTACCACTGTGGCTCTCGAATAAGACTGGTACACGGAATGCACACATGCGGACTCTCTGCAAAAGTGCAGAGAGAATTATCCGGTCTGACAAGATCCCCCGCCGGACAGACGACACCCGAATGATGGACCGTCGTGACGGCAGGAATATTTTTTTCTTTCGCCACGGTCAACGCGGGAAGTGAAATGCCGTTGATATGGATAATATCCGGTGCAAAGTTTTCGATCTCCGATCGGAGAAATGCAAGATGATGCCGGCTGATACCGGAATATTTTTCCAGCTCAGTCAGTGTATCCCGATGGAAACAGAGCGCCGAGACCGGAATGCCGTTATGACTGTACCGTTCGATCGAATACGGGGCGATCGACTCTTGAGTATTGCCAAGCGTAACGATCTGAACGTTCCACTTTCTGCGCCGTAGTTCGGCAGCCACCGATGCGATATAGACTTCGCCGCCGCCGAACGCGTACGGATAAAATCTGGAAGCAGTAAGTACGATCTTTTTATTCATTCGATAGTTTGAAATTTCTCCGCAGCAAAATTAAAGCACTCCCTCCCATCCAGCCACCACGTGTACCGTGTGTTTTTAATGATCCCGATGAGCACGGCGGCATCAGGGTTCTCTTTTTTCACAAAGTAATAATGCACACCGTACGGCGTAGTACCGTATGCGGCTGCAAGAATGTACTGTTCCGATCGGGCGTACGTAAACAACGTATTGACCATTTTCAAATATGGTGTTTCCGGCGTGAGTATTTGTTTCTCAATGTACGGAGCGTAAAACATGATAATGTCCGGGGAAAACCGGCGGATATAATCGGCGGTGATACCCCCCTGCTGAGCAATGCGAATATCATTCAACCCCCACGTATCCATCGCCTTCCATCCGGAATAATACGGCAACAGTCCCGCCTCCGAGACCGCCATTGTATACTGTTTGGATTTGAATGCATGAAGTTGCACGGCAACATCGTACCTGCCATCGTTGTCGGACGACGTACCGCGCAAGAGTTCCAATCGCATGGCGGCGATACTGAGCATGACAATGGATGCGATGATCACTTTGCTTCGAACCGTGTTCAAATATTCCGGTACCGTGAAGCGTAAAGAATTATGCCGGAACAATATCCTTATCGACGGATACCACGACATGATCGCTATCGGAACGGCTGCGTACTGGTACCTCCCCACATAATTCATTTCGTTCGACATCAGTATCCACAATGCGGTAAAAAGAATGATCGGAACAAGAGGATACAAACTTTCCTTTGTAATGATCAGGAACTTCTTCTCCCTGAATTTTTCAAAAGATTGCAAAACGGTTTGCACTCCATGAATAAGAAGAAGACTCCCGTAATATATGCTGAGCGGCAGCAGCATTCGGAAAATATTCTGCGAAGAGATCCTAAAGCTTTCGGTATAAAGAAACCCTCCCCCTTTTTTATAGAATGGATTCGGTAGCGGATACCCGAAATAGATCCAGTGGAATGCAAAATATATTCCTCCCAGCACCAGATAGACAACGACAAAATTCATCACTAGTTTTTTTGTCTCTCCGAAACCGAGCCGATAAACGACGGCGAGCAATATGAAGAACGCCAGAAATACCCCCTCAGGTCTTGCAACGCCAAGCAGCAGTCCGCTCAACGAAAACTTCCATATTGTTGACAACGAGCGATCATTGTTCTCTATGATACGGATCGCAACATACCACATCACAGTTGCGCAGAGTGCAAAAAAAGAGGTCGCAAAATATGCTTCGTAATACCGAATGTAAGAACCGACGGCGATAAAACATGCCGTAGTCCCTGCGATCAGATGCGGGGCACGGATTCCATGACGTAGTGTGTGGTACACGATACCGACTATACCGATATGCGAAAGGATGATCACGATTTGTACGGCAATATCCGCCGGGATGGACACTTTAACGAAGAGCGCTATAATCAATGTGAAGAGGACATCCGTAGCACCGTCCACCGGCGCGTCACCGATATTCCAAACGAACCCGTGCCCCTGCGCGATATGTTCTGCATACCGGAAGATCATTGCGGCGTCTTCAAACGGGAGCGACTCATGGTTCACATACCGGCTCCAGACGATGATCAGAATGACCGCTATGATGCATAGTTGAATGATATCGAGTTCATCGTATCGTCCGATTTTTATTTTTGATTCCATATCCTATACTATGACGGTTTCTTCAAGAAGCGGCTGATGCTGCGTATCGAGTACTTTTTCCGCCGCGGTGACGACCATGTCCGAAGAGATCATTTGCATGCACTTCTTATCGTAATCACACAGATTCCAATGCCAGCAGGGGGCGCAATCGACGTAACTATTGAGATTCTCATTGCAGATGTACCCTGTCTGGTGCGAATGTTCCCTCCCTCCATAAATAATAACTGATCTGGTATCCACTGCGCGTGCGAGATGCTTGAGCAATCCCGACGTGCCGATAAAACATTTCGCATTTGACAGTATCGCGGCAGATTCGCGCAATGTCGTCTTTCCGCGCAGATCGATCACGCCATCCAATAACACATCTCCCTCTGTTCCGATTTGAACTACTTCGATCGACCGATATTTATTCTTTAACGAATCGATAACATTCTGAAACCGATCGGAATACCACTTCTTGTTCTTCATGAATGTTTGATGCGTCGAATCGCCGACATTCTGGAGAACGATGAAGTCACCGGCGATTTTTCCTTTCGCTTTTTCATCGTCCGTCAAGTAACAGTACGGACGGAGACGGATCGGTCCGCTGATTCCCGCTTTTCTGCACAACCGGGCGACGATGTGTTCTCCCGGAGGAATTTCCAATTCCCCTTTGATCACTTCAATGGAATACGAAAGAGGTACGCGGCGCGAATCGAGTATCTTTGCGTACCGAAGCATCCTGCTGTCATAGCTCTGGACCGATGCATCGTATGAAAAGACGGCGTGATAATCCGGATTGTGCTGCAGCAGCGTCGCAGAATGGGAGACCTGCCAGATCTTCACGTGAGAATGACGAGCCCGAAGTTCATGCGCAACCGCCGTCAATAACAGTTCGTCCCCGATACCTCCTAAAAATTGCAGCATGGAATCAGGGAACCCGTGCCGCGCAATTTCGCGGAGCGCGGCAAGTTCGATCCTTGCAGCATGGAGAATTTTTTTTGGCAAAGGGGGCATCACCGTTTCCGTGCACAGACATAGAAACTGAAAAAGTGATCCGGACCGTCGTCCCGTGCAACGATCTTCATGTTCCGTTTGGTCAATGCTTTTGCAATGATCGCCGGCGTCGGTGTCCACGCATGCAGGTCAGCCATTAACGGATTGCTGCGATGCCAGAGTTTACACTCCGGATGAGGAAGGTATAAAAAAAGCGTTCCCCCTTTTTTTAATTTTCCGATCCATTCATCGATCGCTGTTTCCCATTCAGCGATATGCTCGAGGCAATGGGAACTGAAAACGAAGTTCTGCGATTCTGCGGGAATATCTTCGATACGGTTTGCAACACCGGCGCCCGATGCGATATCGACCGGCGTCGCCCCTTTCAGGGGCCAAAATGAAGCACCGACATCGATCCCTTTTCCTTTGCAATACTCCAGCGCAACGCGCTGTATTGCAAGCGAATTCCCTCCGACCGTAATGTAATCCGGATAATACTCTTTGCCGTACATCCAGCCGCCGGGAACGCGAGAGTGCCCGGTCAATAGATAATCGCGATACATGCGGAAGAGCATCGGACTGTCCGGCATCTGTTCCAACGGAACGGGATGATCGCCGATGAGACGGCGGATGTACGGAGCGAGAGGTTTCAGCAGCGTGCGTATCAATTGTTTCATGATGAGGTCCGTTCGTTGGTCCATGGAAATTCCGCCATGATCACGCCATGCATATACTGGTGCGGTTGGTAGCGCGAAAGTTTTGAACCGGTCTCGTTCACGCGGAATTTAATGACATGCTCGTGCTTATCCAGAACGCGCTCGGCAGGTTCATGCGCTTCGAGACTGATATAGTATTCACCCGGAATTAAAATATTCGGCGGCAGCGTCAGCACCGCCCGGAATGTTCCTTGCTGGCGCTGCAGGTACAGATCGGGCTGCAGATCGGATTGATGGCAGGTGAAGACAGGTCTGCCGTCGTACGAAAAGAATCGCACGGAGATCTCGATATTCCGTACCGGTTTTGAGACCGTATAATCGATAACGATCGATGAAGGATAGCGCACGTCGATCTCGGTCGAGTAAAGACCTTGATGATCTTTAACAGCAATTTTGTTGAAAAAAATTTCTTTGAAGTGCAGGATGTTCGGATGCTGGTGTGTCAATATTTTTTCGGCACCTTCCTGTACTTCGGAGTGGAGATACTGCGACACAACACTGTTCGTCTCTCCCAATGCTCTCACTTTCCCTTGCTGCAAATACAGCGCGTGCGTGCACAGTTTTGTGATCGTCCCCATGTTATGACTGACGAACAGCACGGTTCTCCCCTCCTGTTTGCTGATATTTTCCATCCGTCGCAGGCACTTCTCCTGGAATTGCGAATCGCCGACGGCAAGGACCTCGTCGACGATCAGAATCTCGGTTTCAAGGTGAGCGGCGACCGCAAATGCCAGCCGCATGTACATTCCGGACGAATACCGTTTCACGGGTGTATCGACGAACTGCTCTACCTCAGCGAACGCGACGATCTCGTCAAACTTCCTGTCGATCTCGTTCTTCTTCATTCCAAGGATCGCGCCGTTGAGATAGACATTCTCCCGTCCGGTCAACTCGCCGCTGAATCCTGTTCCGACTTCCAGCAGCGACGCAACACGCCCGCGGAAACGGATCTCTCCGCTCGTCGGTTCCGTGATGCGGGAAATTATTTTCAGGAGTGTGCTTTTCCCGGCGCCATTCCTGCCGATCACCCCGAGCACTTCACCCTGCTGCACGTCGAACGACACGTCGTCCAAAGCCCAGATCAAGACGTCGTCATTCGCTGACGACGAACGTCCGGTCAGGCGAGAAAATTTTTCGGCGATCACATCGCGCAACGAATTGTGGAGATGCCGCCTCGTAATGATGTACTGCTTGCCGACGTTATGTGCTGTTATGACTGCCGGCATCAGATAAAGTCCGCCATTTTTCTTTCCATGCGTGTAAAATTTCCCATCCCGGTAATGAAAAGCACGAGCGCAATAAAAAATGAGCCGAGTACCGCCGTACCATTCAGTTCACCGTATCCGAGCAAACTCCATCGCATCCCTTCCAGCACACCCGTCATCGGATTCAGCCAGAAATACACCCGCCATTTCTCGGGAACATGCGCAAGCGAATAGCCTACGGGCGTTACCCAAAACAAAACTTGAATGGCGAACGGCAGAGCATAGGCAATATCGCGGTACCGCGCGGAGAGTGCCGAAAACCAGAATCCGATGCCAAGCGCAGCGAGGATGGCGATAAGAACGAAAGCCGGGAAAAAAAGAAATCCCGCAGTCGGTGCAATGCCGAATATCAGCATCACGATCAGGAAGAGGATGAATGCGACGATAAAATCCGCGAACGATGCGAGCACCGTTGCCGACGGTATGATGATGCGGGGAAAATAAACTTTCGTGATGAGGTTCGATTCCTTGATCAGACTGTTCGTTGCAAAGGAGATCGATTCGCTGAAAAAATTCCAGATCGTCACTCCGCACAGGACGAAGACAAGGTACGGGACCTCATTCACCGTAAAGCCGGCAAGTTTATTGAACACGAATGTGAACGCAGCCATGGCAAAGACGGGACGAATGACAGCCCATGCCACACCCAGCACCGTTTGCTTGTACCGGATCTTGATATCGCGCCAGACCAGAAAGAAAAAGAGCTCGCGGAATTCCCACAACTCGCGCAGATGCAATGCGGAGATCCCTTTTGAAGAGCGTATGACCATTTCCTCTGTTTGTATCTTTGAGTCGGGCATTGATCTACCCTTCCGTTTTGACCGGTGCATAGAAAGGACATTTGCGGCAAAGCTCCGGCATTTTTCCCCTGGTGAAATCGTCACGTATCATTTCAATTTTTGCCGCGTTCTCTCTCATCAATTCCTGCAAATTTTTATACTTGGTCATTGAAGCGATATACAGCGAATCTTTTTCCGTTTCGATCGACGAATCGAAACGGCAGTTGCAAAGGCGAACATCGCCGTTTGCATGAACGCCGACGGTGTAGAGCCGCTCGCAGGGGTACACTTTTTTTACAGGATAGATCGACTTCATGGGATTCCTGTCGATCTTCATGTTCCTGACGAGGTCCTTCTTTGAGATATCGCCTCCCCACGTGTCGAACACACGGAGCGGCTCGTTCATCCAGATATAGTCGTTCACATACTGCGCGATGTGTTCCTTGTAGAAGATGTTCTCCTTCATTTCTTCCAGCGTCAAATATGTACGCGGTTCAAAGACGATCTGTACTTTGGAACCGATCCGTTTGTGCGTTTGGAGCAATGCACCGATCGATTTTTGGAAGTCCCCGAATTTTTTAACGTCGAACAATTCTTCATACAACTCTTCCGTAAACCCGGGTGTCGAGATCATCAGCACGTTGATCCCCGAACGTAACAGCGCCTCAACATCCTGCCGGTGGATAAGGATCCCGTTCGTATATGTTCCGATATGCTTGAAACCTGCCTCTTTTGCGCACCGGATGATCTCAACGGCGTTCTTGTTCGTGAACAACTCTCCGGCAAGCGATGTAAAATCCAGATTTTCATATCCAAGAGCTACACACGATTCGGCGATCTTTCTGAATTCCTCGAGCGTGAGGGTCTTTTTCGCCCTGTATCCGAACTTGTAGTTGCAAAAGATGCAGTTCGCGTCGCAGATGCTCGAGACCTCGATCGAAATCGTCTTCACAACAAAATCGTTCAATCGTTTCGGAAAAAAAATATTCCGCACCGATTTCGCGATCACCCGTTGCGGCTGGTTCGACAAAAGCCAGTTTTTGATATGCCGTACCGCCGCATTCATATCAGCCTCCGCAGCACTATTTTGTCCCTTCCATGAACAAAGAATCGGGACGATGGTCGATCCGCTCAACATCCGGGCAATCCCCTGTTTTGAAAGTCCTCCGCACTATATGCCGGAATCCCGCTTGTTCCAGCAATGCAGATAACGACGTTGCATTGTACGACCACTTCATTCTGTTTTTGCTTCCACGAACCGACGGCTGGTACATCGGTTCAAGAAACTCTTCCGGTTTGTCAGGATCGTATGTGCGGACAAGTTCATCCAGATCGATCAATGCAAGCCGGACAATACCGCCCGGTGCGAGCACACGATGGACCTCCTGCAGACACCACAATGCCTGCGCCTGAGTGAAATTGTACAACATATGGGAGGAGTAAACGGCGCCGACACTGTCAGCGTCGAACGGAAAACTTTTCAGCGCATTCAAATAGTGCACGCGGCGAAAAATTCCGGATTGATGTTGTCGATATCGAAGATCATCGATGATGCCGAATGCATGAAGGAGCGTCGGCAGCAGGGGGATGCGGGAAATAACAATATGCGGCGTTACATCGGTGTTATACCAACCGTCGTTCGGTGTATCGAAACATCCAATGTGTAGTTTGATCATGCACAGGTTCGCAACTATTGAACATTGTCCGCTACTTTGATAACGCAATCACGCTGATGATCAGTGTTAACAGAGAGGTGATCGTCGTCGTGATCGCAAAAATGTCAAGCCATGTCAGCGCGTCGGGGATCTTCTTCACAACGATCATGTCGCCGGGCTGCAGCACCAACGGCCGTTTTTCTCCTTCGACGATATCAACGACGTTCACCCGCATCATCGTCCGCTGCGCATTGCTTTTTTTACTGTCGGTCGCACGATAGATGAGGATATCTTCGAGGTCGGATTTCTCCTTCGGGCCGCCGGAGTATGAGATGATCTGCACGATATCGGTCTGCACCGGAACGACGTAGAGTCCCTGGAGCGGGACCTCCCCCCAGACGTTGACGGTCATTGTAACTTCGAACGGTTTTGCAATGACGTAATAGCCGGGACGGATCTCTCCGAGTTTCGAGCTTGTGTTGACCTCGGTATCGGTCGATACTTGCGCAACAGCAACGATGGAAAATGCCAGCCACAAGACTGTGATCAATGATTTCATGTCGTACTCTGCGGTGCTTTGTATTCTTTGTATTTCTGTTGGTAGTAATAGTCGCCGTGCAAATGGTAATATCCGCGATGCAGCCTGTTCAGCACGTAATGGTTGACAACAACGCCGGTAAAATTCATTTTGATCCCTTCGATGAGGTCGACAGCGTGTTCAAGATTCCCCATTTGCGTCGATTCGGATTTGACGACAAAGACGACCGAATCGACCATCGAGACCAGCAGTTCCGCATCGGTGAATAATAAGATAGGGGGCGAGTCGAAGATCACCACATCGTACTGCTGCAACATCTCTTCCTTAAATCTCCGCATCGCGGGAGAGCTGATCAGTTCCGTCGGATTCAGCGGAATGGAGCCGCATGTCATGATATCGAGATTCTCGACGAATGTCTTCCGTATCGCCGATTGAAAATCGATCTCACCGAACAATACCTCCGTCAATCCCGGCTCAAGATCAAGACTGAAGATCTCATGGATGGAAGGGCGTCGAAGATCGACATCGACGAGGAGTACTTTTTTCTGTGCCTGCGCAAAGACGGTCGCCAAATTCGAACTGGTAATGGATTTCCCTTCCTGCGGTGCACCGCTGGTGACGAGTATCGTCCGGATCTGCAGATCCTGCCTCCAATACTGCACGCTCGTCCGCAACCTGCGATATGCATCGGCGATACGCGAATACGGGTTGATGGCTGAAACTAAATGAGGATTGATCATCGCATCTTTGACCACCTCCTGCCCTTCATCGATAAGCAGTTCCCGTTTCAACGTGCCCCGTTCACCGTTGACGGCGCTCGTCGGTGTATAGATGCGTCCTCTTAAATTATGCGCTTGCTCATCCATCACAGGAACGACAGTCAGTACCGAAATTCCGGCACGCTTGATCTCTTCCGGTTTATGAATGCGGTCGTCGAAGTTGTTGATAAGGAATGCAAGACTGATACCGAGAATGATCCCGACGATCAGACCGAAGCCGAGATTTTTCGGGATGTTCGGCTCGATGAATTCCATCGGCGGGATGGCACTTTGCAATACATCGACATATCCGAACTGCGATTGCTCCGCAACAAGTGCCGATTGATATTTTTCTTCGACTGCAACAAAGAGTTTCTCCAGCGTGATCTTTGACCGCTGCAGGCGCGCATACTCCGTATTGCGCTTCGGGATCTCTTTGTACTCCGTCTCTTTCATCTGCAGACTTTCCAACAACGCACGATGGGCGGCTTCAAGGGACTGCAATTTTATTTGCTGGTCGATCAACTTGTTGTTCAATTCTTTCGCCAAGTCGAGTTTGTCCATGATCTTCGACTGCGAAGAAGATTCCGATGTCCCTATTTTCTGCTGCATCTTCTTCCGCTGTTCGGCGATCTCCGTATTGATCTCCGCCAATTTTTTCTTCACGGTGGGTGTATTCAGGGCATTCGGATTCGACGCAAGGATATTATCCCGTTCGACTTCCAATTTCGCCACCTGATCAAGGATCTTCTGTACTTCCAAACTGGTCACAAGGTCGAACAATCGCCGGGAGTCCATACTGATCGTTTGTTCCACATTCTTCGGCAGGGTAGCTTTTATTTCGTTGATGCGCCGCTGGTAGTTTGCGATAAGACTTTTGGTCGTCTGCATCTCGATCTCTGTCTCACGGACTTTTGCATCCAAACCGGCAATTGTCGCCAGGTACGATTCCCCTTTTTCGTCTATGATACCGAATTGTTCCACGTATGAACGGAGGGAATCTTCCGCCTCATCCAGTTCCTTTTTTTTTCCTTCGTAGGTCCGTTCCAGAAATTCACGCGCGGTGCGGAGTTGTTTACGGCTCGCATTCAGGTTGTTCTCGTAGTACGCTTCTGCAACGGTATTTGCAAGTATCGCGGATTCTTTCGGGTCGGTGCTGCGGGCATAAATATTGATGATATCGGCACTGACATTCGGTTCATAGGTAACGTCGCCTTGCAGATATTCAATGATCGTTTCATCGCTGGCAAATTTTAAATGAGGCGGGTCTTCGTCCGATCGCTGGAGAATTACAAGTGTATCGGTCCCTCCCGGGGTGATCACCGGATTTGCTTTGAGTCTCTGTATCACATCTTCTGCGAGTGATCGGGATGTGAGTACGCCGATCTCTTTCATAAGATTCCGTTGCACGGACATTCCGGAGAAATCTATCGCATAGAAACTCATCTCTCCGGTGGTCGGTTTGGAGTTTACCTGAACGATCGCCGTCGCTTCGTAAATGAAGGGACCGATAAATGTGTATGCTGCCACTCCTGAAAAGACCAC
>JACPGG010000041.1:0-7729 GCA_016182545.1 Ignavibacteriales bacterium | reverse complement strand
GCAGACTGGGTTCCAAGTTACCGCTGCTCGATGAAGAACTGCGGTGTTTGCTGGCGGAACCGGAATATTTTGTTGATGATGAAGGCAATCATTCCCCTGCTAATAATGCAATGTAACTTATGTTTGGCGCCTAATCAATACAAATTAACGCCCTTTTCCGAACACCATCACATAGAGGGTCTTCAGAATGATGTCGAAGTCCAACAATAACGAGTAATGCGATATGTAATAGAGATCGTACTGCAGCTTCTCAATAGTATCCTGAACATTTTCGCCGTACTTATAATTCACCTGTGCCCATCCGGTAATACCGGGTTTCACAATGTGGCGAAAATGATAGTATCGTATCTTTTCTTCGTATTCATGAATGATCTCAACCCATTCTGCGCGCGGACCGATCAAACTCATTTCTCCTCTCAGCACGTTGACCAACTGAGGAAGTTCATCGAGCCGCATAAGTCGCAATAATCTTCCAACCCGCGTCACCCGTTGATCCTCCCGTCGAACGTATTTATCCCCTTGATCAGAATGTTCCGTCATTGTCCTGAATTTATACATCGTGAACGGAATTTCATTTTTCCCCACCCGCATCTGTTTATAGATGATACCCCCCCGGCTATCGAATGCGACTGCAACCGCAATGACAACGATCAGAGGCAATGTTATGATGAACAAGAAAAAAGCAAGCAGTAGATCCACAATATTCTTTATCCTGCGGAAGATCGGATCGCTTGCGATCAGGAGGTCGTCCTCGATCAGCCACCATTGGTTAAGGACAAAGACCGGCATCTTTCGGAAATTCTGTTCATAGAACGCGCGTATCGGTATCAGCGGAACGCCGGTAAAATGGAACTTCACAAGTTTTGAAAAGAGCTCTTCGTGCAATTTGATCTTCGTTTCGGTAATGATGATGCCGTCGCACTGTTCCTTCGACCGGGTGATCGTTTCAAGCATATTCCCTTCGATCAACGGTGAGCCCTCATCATAGATCGGCTTGCCGACCGTGATATCATTCTCATCAAAGAATCTCAAAGATTGCTCCATTGCAGAATCTTTATACGACCGGTACAATTCTTGCGCCTGCTCGCCGGTACCGATAATTGCAAAATATCTTTTCCGCCGCGCTTTTGACAACAACCTGTTGATGAGGCGGCGGTACAACAGCGACATGAGAAGGAACGACAGGAAACCGGCGGGCAAAACGCTGCGGCTGAACTGGAGCGACGGTTTGTAACTGAACAGATACACGGTCATGATCGTCAGCGCGATCACGATCGGCATGGCAAGGATGTGACGGCTTGTGTACGACAGACTCTGCATATCCATATTGATATTGTATCCGCCGATCGCTTCCAGCACAATCCATGTTAACACCATCGGCAGCACGGCGCGATACCAGTACTCTGTTACAAAATCGAGTTCCGTACGGTAGACACTAAAGAGCGTCAGGATACCGTACAATACGGCACCGTCGAGCAGCATCAGAGTATATTTATAGACATAACGAGATTTCATCGGGGACGGTTCTTCTCGGATAAAGTACGCTTCATGACGTTCAATAGAAACACCGGAGTTGAAATAATATTCCGACGCCACAACCGGAACGGTTCACGCAGGAGCCGCGGAAGCCATTCCAGGTAATTTTCACGCGCCCATTCGGAGGATCTTTTTTTTGCGCCGGAAAAGAAATCGAATCCCGCTCCGACAGCACTGATCAATTTTGTGTGGCTCAGCCGTTGCCGGTTTTTGACGATCCATTTCTCCTGTTTCGGTGCCGTCATACCGACCCAGACAACCGACGGCCGCATGTTATTGATCAAAGTAATGATCCTTTCATTCTCCTCCTCCGGCATGTCGTCGGAAAAAGCGGGAGTGAATGTCCCTTTGACCTCGATGAACGGAAAATCGTCATGCATGCGTCTCATCAATCTATGGAGTGTTTCCTGCGTTGAGCCAAGAAAAAAATATGAATGTCCGCCGAGCCGGTGCAATCGCTGCGTCAGCCGCTCCAATACATCCGGACCGCTGACACGTTCTCGAATATCTCCGTTCGTCATTCGCGACGCAAGTACGATCCCGGCGCCGTCGGGGATCAGAAAATCCGCCGAGTGAAGCGCCGAAAGGAATTCGGAATCGGTCGACGCCGTAACAAGGGAATGAGGATTTGCACAAAAAAGAGTTTTCCCTTTTTCCGATCCTTTGCACACATCTACGAGAGAATCGATCAATTGATCCATGCCGACCACATCGACATTCACGTTCCATATTTGTTCGCGCCGATTCAACATTCATCCTGCCTGTTTATGCAGTTGAGCTTCGTTGTAAATTTTCATTAACTGCGAATGGTTCACTTCTGCGGTGTAATGTTCAGTAAACTCTTTCAATGCGTACGTATGCATCGTGCGAAGCAACTTCCTGTCATTCCATAACGACATGATGCGCGACGCCATGTCCGACGCACTTCCGGGAACAAAAAGAATTCCTGTCTTTCCATCGTTCACGAGCGATTGTAACGATCCGGCATTTGATGCCGCCACAGGAACTGCACGCGAGTACGCTTCATGTATGACCATCGGAAATCCTTCCGGGCACAACGACGGAAGCAAAAGCATTGTCGCCGTCGAAAGTCTCTTCATTGCTGCATCATGCGGTAACTGTCCCGTGAATTTCACTTTTGGACCGAAGCCTGAAGATGTGACACTCCGTTCCAGTTCGGCACGCATGGGACCGTCGCCAATGATCTCAAGCATAGGTGCGTCATCGCCGATCTTTTTCCAGGCATCGATTGCATGATGGATTCCTTTCGCTTCATACAAACGTCCGATAAAAACGATCTTGTTCTCTCTCTCCTTCCACTCGACAACCGATCTCGGCGCAGTACCAAAATGCGGTTTGACAAACATGCGTCCGGATGGAATGCCAAAGTTCACCATAACATTTCTCTGGAATTCTGTCAATGTGATGAATGCATCCACCTTCGTCGACCATGTTTTCAGTGAACGCTGAAGAACTATGGATGCAGCCATCGGTGCGGTTGCCAATCTGCTGTCACGGTAACATCCGTACCGCAATGCGGGCAGTACACTCCGCTGATCAAAACAATCGAAACAGATCCTATTCTCCCGCGTTGCAGTTCCTGCCGCGCAACCGATCCTGTAATTGTGGAGCGTATAGACGACAGGAACATTCTTCATTCCGTAAAAAATGGCGGGCGAGTGAAGCGGAAAGACATTGTGGACATGTACAATATCGGGCTTCTCGCGTTCGAGCAGATCGGTAATTTCTTTTTTGCTCGATGGATTCCATACGGAAGATAACGCACCGGTCAACGTGCCGCGTACCCCCTGACTTCTAATGCTGTCACTCTCCCGCGCCGCAACGACCACCTGATGTTTGTACTTTTTCAATAATGCGATCTCGTTGTCAACAGCCATATTTTCACCGCTGGGTGCTGATGTGCCGTAATAATTATGGACAACGAGGATTTTCAACGATCACTACGATTTATAAGAGAATTTTTTCCGTTTCATCAACCATGTCTTCAATTTCATCTTCGGCGTGTTCACTGTATATCCCAAAAGCCGCCGACGCGCAAGAACTGCTGACGGGTCGATCATCCCATCGCACGGGATACGGTAGATGATGCCGTCGATCCCGTTCCACGATCCGTTATTGACCGCTCCGACTGCAAACAGATGCCGGTACTCAGCCCGCGCGGTGGTCAATATATGTAAATTAAACATTCCATATGGAAAAACCAGAGATGAAACATCCGTACGCAGTTTTTGTTCAATCAGCCGTTTTGACTCTCTCAATTCTTCTTCGTACTTATCGGTCGTCAGCAGATTCCTGTGCGTCATTCCGTGCGATGCCACACGCACGGATCCCGTTGCAGACATTTCCTGCAATTCTTTCCATGTGCAAAAATGATCGGGGTGGCGTTCGTGGATCGGTGTTAACGGAGAAAACGAGAGGCGTTGTTCCCGGGATGCTGACGTATCGTCCTGTATTCTGCCGGCGGGAACAGCCAGCAATACCTTCAGTTGATACGCTTGTATGATCGGATAGACGTAATAATAAAAATCAACGCCTGCATCATCAAATGTCAGACACACATTCATCTTCTCTGCAGAGAGAGCCTCCCCTGGCACTACTACATTGCAGTGTGTTCGAAGATGTTCGACGTGACGCCTGAACATCGGCTCCGAGTTTGAAAATGCAGGTGCGTTGATATGGTGATACAGTAACGCGAGTAACATTATTTCACCGGAATTTACCGCAGTGGAGCTTACATCAATCTATTTCAATCCACTGCCGATGGCAATTTAGAATGCTCTAATCTGTGTTAGAGATTTTTAATATTGATGCAATATTTTCTGTATGTCATTTGAAGAATTTACAAAATTCCGTCTAATAAAATACCCAAAATTGAATAATTCTGACTACGTGCCATTCGGCAAAGTTCTTGCTGCTTAAAGGAGCATACATGAAGACAATAACCCGACAAATCGCAATAATCACTTTCCTTCTCAATTCAGTCAGTCTTGCTGAATCCGGTTTGACAGATGATAGCACGGGTCAATTCAGCAACGCACACCCTTCATATTCTACCGCTGCAATCGGTTTTGGAGCAACAGTAGCAGTAGTACATTTTACCCGATACGTACCTCTGTGGGACAGATATAAAACCTCATTTTTCACAAAAGAAAACTCACTCTACGCATCCAATTACGACAAGGCGCTCCATTTTTACGGCGGAGTTGTCAGCACAGATATTATCGCTTCCGGTTTGCGCCTGCAGGGATATGAAAAAGAAGAGGCGGTATTATTCGGAGCTGCCGCATCGACTCTATTCTATACATACATCGAAATTGAAGATGCCCATATTAATTACCTCGGATTTGACGGGATCGATCTTACGGCAAGCGTACTTGGTGCGGGATACCCGGTCCTTCAGCACTATGTTCCCTTCTTCAACAGTTTTACACCAAAGTTCAGTTATCAAAGTTCCGGTATCAATACAACGATGGCAAAGCAATATTCGCCGCAATTCTTAAGCGACCACGAAGGGCAGACATACTGGATGGGTGTGACGGTTGCAGATCTTCTTCCGGCTTCATATCAAGCATCGTATCCGCGCTGGCTTGGTGTTGCAGCAGGATTTTCAATGCGGAATCTGGGACAGAACACACGGCAGGAATATTTTGTAACGCTCGACGTCGATCTCAGGGCAATCGATACGAAATCTGAATTTTTGAATACAGTTTTACGGACGTTGAATTATATCCATTTCCCGATGCCGGGGATAAAATTCGCAAACGGCAAGCCGCAATTCGGCATTTATTTTTAATCAGAAGGCAGGAGGGTACCATGTTGAACAAAAATCTAGTTTACCAGGCACAGCATGATCAAGTACGTGCGGATGATCGTTCCGAAAGCAGCAAAGTGATCGAGAAGATCTACGGGAGTCAGGTGTTCCAGGAATTTATGAAGCAGTGGGGTGATGCTTCCATTCGTTTTGACTACAAGAAGTCGAACGATGCCGAACAAAAACAAGCGTAACCTCCTCTCCAATCGTTCCGCGTACCACAGTAACAAAAACATACCTCCCCTGGAAGAACGGCTGCAAAGCCGTTCTTTTTTTTAAAGTGCCGTTTCTAAAAAATAATGTTGTCGTTTTGTAAACCTTATCCACCGCAGAGTGCGCTGAGAACGCTGAGATTCTTTCGTATATAGCACAAAATTTTCTCCGCGCCCTTTGCGTCCTCTGCGGTGATAAGACAATATTTAATATTAGAAATGGCACGAGGTGCAGGTTCACACCATGATCATCACACCGAGGACAATCACCACAAAGCCGATGATATCCAGCAGAAAGCCGTAACGGATCATTTTGCCGAGAGGAACATATCCCGAACTGTACACGATCGCATTGGTGGGAGTGGAGATGGGAAGCATGAACCCAAGTGACGACGCCATTGTAGCGGCGATAGCTGCGTGAATGCCCGATTGCTGTGCCAGGACGATCACAAGCGGAACGATCATATTTGCCGATGAAACATTCGACGTCAATTCGCTGGTGAGCGTGGCAATGGCAGATGAGATCGCGATCAACCCGATCCCATCCGTGGGAATGATGCCGGTAAGCTGCGTGCCGAGTGTTTCGGCAAGTTTCGTTTCAAAGACCATCTGTCCGAGCGTGATACCGCCGCCGTACAACGCAAGTACACCCCAATCGATCTCCACTGCTCTGCCGAGAGACATCGTATATTCCCGTTTTGCTTTGTTCACCGGAAGAAAAAAGAGCAGCGCGGCACCGACCAGTGCAGCAACGCTTTCCGGCACCCGCTTATTGTATGCAACTGTCACCGGATGCGAGTCGCCGATCGTCAATGCAAAAATTCCGGGGAGAATCCATAGTACGACCGTTACGCCGAATGCGATCAACGTATTCTTTTCCGCAACGGACAATTCTCCCAATTTTTCTTTTTCCACAACCAACATCTCCCGCAATCCCGCAATATGCGTTTTGCCGATGCCGCAAAAAAAGTTGAGATAAAAGAATAACAAGAGGTACATCACGATCACGATCGGTGTTGCCATCCACATCCACGTAAAGAACGGTATGTGATACCCCAACTGCCGCTCGATGAACCCGATGCCGATCAGATTTGTCGGCGTCCCGACCGGTGTCGCCAATCCGCCGATGGAGGCGCCGAACGCACAGATGAGCATCATCCCCACCGCATATTTTTCACGCACGCTGCTCCCTTCTTTTGTATAGAGCATCGTGATGATCGCAAGCCCGATCGGGAACATCATTGCCGTGGTTGCCGTGTTGGAGATCCACATTGATATGACGCAGCAGACTGCGCCATACGCGAACATGATACGGCTCGGATTCCCCGCCACAAACTTCACGGTCAGGACGGCGTATGCAAAGCGCCTGTCGAGCCCGTGCAATTGAATGGCACGCGCCAGAACGAATGCACCGATGAAGAGAAACATGATCGGGTCGGCAAACGGCGCAAATGCTTTTGACGGAGATGTAATGTTCAATACGATCAGCATAACGGGGATGAGCAGACCCGTAATATAGAGAGGCAATGCTTCCGTCAGCCATAGCACAATGATCATTCCCGCAAGTGACGCCAGCGCATGCTGCTGTTCCGTGAGGAGTGTGGTCGGATAAAAATAGATGAGTGCAAACACGATAGGGGCAATACCAAGCCCGATCCGTTTGCGCACAAGTTCGAATCGTTCTTCAAGACGGGAGATGGTTTCTTTCATGGTGAAAGAAAATAATTGAATCGGGCGGGAAATGCAATTGCCGATGAGCAGTATTGCGGCAAAGTGCCTGTACTGCGAGAGAACCGTTCGCTGAGAGCGAACGGTTCTCTTGTGACAAAAAAAATCCCCCTCCTTTTTAAGGAGAGGAATTGATTTGTAGGGCGAGATTTCATCTCGCCCTAGGACGATTTGACCCTCACCCTAACCCTCTCCCTAAAAGGGAGAGGGTTATCTCACCTACTCATATACTCAACGACTCAACTACTTCACAAGAAGCATCTTCTTCGTTTCAATGCTATTGCCCGCGCGGAGTGTGTAGAAATATATTCCGCTCGGATACGATGAAGCATCGAACGGTACAGAGTATGCACCTGCGGTCTGTTTCCCGTTCACCAATGTTGCAATTTCTTTTCCGAGCATGTCGTACACTTTCAGCGAG
>JACPGG010000183.1 GCA_016182545.1 Ignavibacteriales bacterium | reverse complement strand
GAGATCAGATATCAGATACCGGAGGTCGGAGGTCAGAATTCAGAGGTCGGTGCCGTAACGTTGAGAGTGTACGATCTCTTGGGAAATGAGGTCGCGACATTGGTGAACGAAGAAAAACAATCGGGAACGTATTCCGTCCGGTTCGATCCGAAAGGATTATCGAGCGGAATTTATTTTTATCAACTTCGCGCCGGTAAGTATGCCGACACAAAAAAAATGATCCTTTTACGGTAAGGAAATATGCTCCAATGAAAACATCGGTTTTGAAAACTATCATTCTCGTCTTGATGCTCGGTTCGCTTTGTTACTCCCAGGGCTTTCTCAAAGTCTCCGGCAAAAATATTCTGGACAAAGATGGCAAAGAGATTATTCTGCGCGGCATGGGCATTGGCGGCTGGATGCTGCCGGAAGGATACATGCTCCAAATGTCGGCGTTTGCCAACGCTCCGTGGGAGATCAAGAAAAAGATCGTCGAGATTGTCGGTCAGCAGAAAGCGGATTCGTTCTGGACTGCGTACCGTAAAAATTTCGTCCAACGGAAAGATATCGAACGCCTTGCGCAACTGGGATTCAATTCCGTGCGACTGGCGATGCACTGGGAATTCTACTTGAACGGAGATGGATCGTGGCGGGTTGATGGATTTGAATTGACAGACAGCCTTCTGCGTCAATGTGCCGACAATAATATCTACCTCATCCTCGATCTTCACGCTGCACCCGGTGGACAAAGTGCAAATAACATCAGCGATTACAATCCTGCGTTTCTGTCCTTGTGGGAAAGCAACGAGAATAAACTGGCGACCGTGAAACTCTGGAAGAAACTCGCCGAACGGTACAAGGACGAACCGTGGATCGGGGGATATGATATCCTCAATGAACCGGCATGGGACCTTCCCCCAACCAACAAGCCGCTGCGCGATCTTTCCGTGATGATCACCGATTCGATCCGTTCGGTGGACAAGAATCACATCGTGTTTGTTGAAGGAAATTGGTACGCGACAGATTTCAACGGGATGACTCCGGCGTGGGATGACAATATGGTCTGGAGTTTTCACAAGTACTGGAATTCGAACGACATTGGAGCAATCAATTATTTGCTCACACTTCGCAATACAACGAATCGTCCATTATGGCTTGGCGAATCGGGCGAGAATTCGAACACATGGTTCACCGATTGCATCTCGCTCATGGAATCGAACAAGATCGGCTGGGCATGGTGGACGCTGAAAAAGTTCGGTACGATCAACGGACCGTTCAATGTTCCGCCGAATGCAGAGTATGACTATCTCATCCGTTATTGGAAAGGACAAGTATCAAAGCCGACAGTTGAATATGCGATGAAAGGTTTGATGGGAATGGCAGAAGGATTGAAACTCGAGAAGTGTGTATATAACTCGGGTGTGATCGATGCAATGTTCCGCCAGGTGAACGATGCAACGACAAAACCGTACGCTCCAAACGTCATTCCGGGAAAGATCTTTCTTGTCAATTACGATTACGGCAAAAACGGAATAGCGTACAAAGATATTATCTCGGCGAACACAGACAACAAATCGACATGGAACAACGGCTGGGCATACAGAAATGACGGAGTTGATATTGAACAATGCTCCGATGCGGTGACAAACGGATTTAATGTCGGCTGGATTGAGACGGGAGAATTTCTACTCTATACCGTTGATGTGCAGCAGGATGGAAAATATGCAATATCTCTTCGCGTTGCTGCAAACGATGCAGGAGGATATGTTGGAATGAGTTGGGATGGGAAAGACCAGTTGGTGGTACCGTTGACAAAGACCGGCGGCTGGCAAACATGGCAGACTCAAAAACTGGGCGATGTCGATCTTGCCGCCGGAAAGCACACTGTGCGGCTTAATCTTTATTTCGGCGGTTTTAATTTGAACTACCTCGACTGCGTCTATGCAGGACCGATGTCTGCGGGAAGTACCGACGCCATTCCGGCAGAATTCTCACTGGGACAGAACTTTCCCAACCCGTTCAATCCCGAGACGACAATTAAGTACGCGGTTCCGGTCTCGGGATTTGTCTCTCTTACAGTACGCGACGTGCTAGGGAAAGAAGTATCAACGCCGGTGCATGAAGTGAAAAGTCCGGGAGATTATTCCGTACGCTTCGCTGCCGGCACCTTGCCGAGCGGTATCTATTTCTACACACTCCGCGCGGGAAATTTCGTCTCCACAAAAAAACTAATGCTGCTCAAATAATAATTGTATGCATTGAAAGGTGGAACAATGAAAATTCATCTCTCAATTCTTCTGCTGACCGGCTTTTGCCTGTCGATCTCGCAGATCCCGGTGTATAAAAACCCGAAGGGGAAGATCGAAGATCGCGTCAACGACCTGCTCAATCAGATGACGCTCGAAGAGAAACTCGACATGCTGAGCGGCACCGGGTTTGCGTCGAAGCCAAATGAACGTCTCGGCATCCCCGAACTGAAAATGACCGACGGTCCTGTCGGTGTACGGTGGAAACCTTCCGTCGCATTTCCTGCATCGATTATGCTCGCGGCGACGTTTGATACCTCGCTTGCATTCCGGTACGGGTGGGCGCTGGCGCGCGAAACGAAAGCGAAAGATCGCAATACGATCCTCGGTCCCTGCGTCAACATCAATCGTGTGCCGCACGGAGGAAGGAATTTTGAGAGCTACGGCGAAGATCCGTTCCTTGCATCTCGTGTTGCCGTCGCATACGTGAAAGGAGTGCAGAGCGAAGGAGTTGTTGCAACCACGAAACATTTCGCAGTGAACAATCAGGAGACAGACAGGATGTTCGTGAATGCAAAAGTGGACAAGCGTGCGTTGTATGAAATATATTTCCCTGCATTCAAAGCCGCCGTGCGGGAAGCGAAGACCGAAGCGATCATGTGCGCGTACAACAAATTGAACGGACCGTACTGCAGCGAAAATGAAATGCTGTTGAATAACGTTCTGAAAGACGAATGGAAATTCGACGGTCTCGTCATGTCCGATTGGGGAGCGGTGCACAGTGTTGAAGGGGTCGCAACATACGGACTCGATCTTGAGATGCCAGGGGGAGATTTCCTGACGAAAGAGAAACTGCTTCCGCTGGTGAACGACGGAAAGATCAAGATTGCGACGATCGACGATAAAATTAAACGGATGCTGCGCGTGATGTTCCGTATGGGTTATTTTGACAGGCAATTGGACACGCCCGCCGAAATGATGGCGGGTAAACCGCAGACAAATGCATCGGAACACCGAGCCGTTGCACTCGATGTTGCACGCGCCGGTATCGTTCTGCTGAAGAACGGCAAAAATATCCTTCCGCTCAATCCCGCATCGTACAAGTCGATAGCCGTGCTCGGTCCGAATGCGGAAGTACTGCGTACCGGCGGCGGCGGGAGTTCAATGGTGATTCCCGTTCAATCCGAATCACCGCTCGATGGCATTAAAAAATCGTTTCCCTCCGCCACAGTTTCGTTTGCAGTCGGCGCACGGTTGATCGGCGATGTTCCGCCGATAGAACCGCAATTCTTCTTCCTGCCGAATGACACGACCGGAAAGAACGGCATTCTGGCAGAATATTTCGACAATAAAGAATTGAAAGGGGAACCAAAACTCCGCCGCGTTGATTCGCAGATCAATTTCAGGTGGGGGAATGAAATTCCCGCCGAAGGAATCGGTGACGATAATTATTCCGTACGATGGACGACAAAACTGAAGCCAGCACTTTCCGGCACATACGAACTGACCACCGCCAGCGACGACGGCGTCCGATTGTATCTTGACGGGAAACTGTTGATCGATCACTGGAACGATCATGCTGTTGAAGCGCGAATGGCAAATGGAACGCTCGAAGGGGGGAAGATGTACGACGTGAAAATGGAATTCTACGAAAACGGCGGCGATGCCATTGCATTGCTTGGCTGGACGAAGCCGAACGAGAATGAATTTGCGCAAGCAATTGAAATCGCGAAGAAGAGCGAACTCGCTCTCATCTTTGCAGGCAATTCTCATTATCAAGAGTCGGAAGGATTCGACCGTCAATCCATCGATCTTCCCGATAATCAAATTCAACTGATCAACGAAGTGTCGAAGGTAAATCCGAATACGATTGTGGTGCTCAACGCCGGCGCACAGGTGAATCTGCTGCCGTGGATCGAGAATGTCCGCGCACTTGTCTGGGCGTTCTTCCCCGGACAGGAAGGGACGCAGGCATTGATGGAAGTGCTGACGGGATCTGTGAATCCTTCCGGCAAACTGCCGTTTACCCTTGCGAAGCGGTGGGAAGAATATCCTGCGTACGGAAATTTTCCCGGTGCAGACAGCTCGGTGGAATATGCTGAAGGGATCATGGTCGGGTACCGATACTTCGATACAAAGAAAGTGGAGCCGCTCTTTCCGTTCGGCTTTGGTTTGTCATACACAACATTTGCACTCTCCGATCTGAAAGTAAAATCGAAGAAGAATGGCATGTACGACGTCACCGTCACCATGAAGAATACCGGCTCCATTGCAGGATCGGAAGTGATACAAGTGTATGTGAAGGACAAGAAGCCAAAAATGGTTCGCCCTGAAAAAGAACTGAAAGCGTTTGCCAAAGTGATGCTGAATCCCGGTGAACGGAAAACAGTCACACTGGTACTGAACGGATCCTCATTTGAATACTACGACGATGTGCAGAACAAGTGGATGAGATCTGGCGGCGGATACGAGATTCTTGCGGGCACATCGTCACGGGATATTAAATTGAAAAAAGATGTAAAATAGATTAGAGCAAAGCAGCAAAGTGAAAAACGCCCGGACTATCCGGGCGTTTTTTTTCATCATTGCATTTCAAAGTACTACAGTATGGAAAATGTACATCTGTTGTCAGATGTATGCGAACAGGGGCGGAAAAATGATCACAACAATCGCTGCCCACACGACATAGACCGGCAGATAGTCTGTCTGCCATCGTTCGAGGTCCGCAAATTCTCCACGCTTCCTCAGGAAGCGTACGTATAGCACTGCTGACCACGTGAGGTTGACAAGGAGGATCATGTTCACACCCAGAACCGCAACCCGGTTTGGTGTAAAACCGAACTCTGTAATGCGCGCGGCAATAGCCCATAGTGCTACGGCATCGACTAATAATGCGCTGACCACCAGCACCACCTGCAGCAGATCGAAAACCGCCGGCGGTGCATTCTGTGTACGCGCTGATATGGAGTAGAGTAAAAGTCCAAGCACCAACACCAACAGCATATCAAAGGCAGCAAGTATGTCACGTTCAATGTCGATGCCGCCGCCGGTCCAAAGCAGAGTGCTCAGGAAACCTACTAGTAATGCGGTGAACAAAGGTGTGAACAAACGCGTCAAGACCGGCGCCATGTTTTCGATGACGCTTTGTTTTGCCTCCACCAGCCAGGAAGCGACGATGACAGCGCCTGTCGCTCCACACGGCACAAGCCAGGAGGAGATGAACATCTCCGGGTTGATACCGATGGTTTTGAATAACATCACCAGAAATGCCGTGAAGACCCCGCCGCCAAGAGCAATGAGTACGTAGTAGATGAAGAGCTCGCCCGAGAAGCGGATGAAATCCATACGACCCGCAATCTCATTCCAGCGACTTCCTGCGTACGCGATCCCCACCGCAGCCCAGAGTGCAATGGGGAGATGCAGTGTTGACAACACTTCAGTGTAGCCATTCTGCGTAAAGGGAAAGATGTTTGCAAACACACCTGCTGCAACAAATGAAAAAATAAGCCAGCGAAGTGTGCGGATGCCGATCTGCCGCTTCCACACAAAATACAATGTCAATGGTGGAAGTACGAATAGACTCAAGTTGCGGGCGTAGAAACCGCTGATCTCTTCGAGCCGTATTCCGAAAAACTCCGGCAATTTAATGAGCACAGCTGCCACCGCCGCAAGGCAGAAGACGGTGATCGCCTCTGTTCGCGCCCGTGTTTGTTGTTCTCCGGAATCAGAGGGGATAACAACCAATTCCTTCCAAAGACGGTCCGAGTGCTCACGTGCGAACTCCCGTGAAATATCATTGAGCGCCCCCATGCGTTTCACTGCAACAAGGAATGCTTCATCGTTGGAAAGCCCCGATTGGATCAGGACTTCGATCTGTTCGCGCAGATGGTCTTCCAACTCTGTGACATCAATGGAATGGATCGCCTGCCGTCGAAGGAGATAGTTTCTCCATTGATCGACCTGCTCCTCGAGTGAAACCGTGCTTTGTGATGGTGACATGTTCAGACTCCGTTCGTGAGTAAATCACGTAAAACGTTTTTCATTTGTGGTTCTTCTGTATTGCAAAATAATTCTGAATTAAATTACCGATAAAAGCAAACAGGGTTCCATTGAGAATTGAAATAAAAACTACAATTCCCGGAGCGAGTTCGTCTTCAGGCGGGATATTATCAAGGAAGACAAATTTAAACATTAAAAGAAAACCGGCAAGACCGAAAACAAAACCACTAATAGTACCTGTTTTGTTTTTCATATAAATTTCCTCAACTGTAAAATGAAAGTTCATCTTGATTCATCCCAAGCAAACCCATGATCAATACTGATAAGAAGCATACGTGTTGAAATGTGTACAATGTGCCGTGCGGTCTCCTTCATGTGCACTTTGGCAGACGGGTGTGGTGTATGACGGGTGGATAATTAAAATGGAACGAGAGAGTGATTTCCAAATTCCCCGCAGTGTTGCATCAACCGCCTGCCATTGTTTGCGTTCCTCTGCGAGCTGTTCCTTTCCCTGTGAGGTGATCTTGTAGTACTTCCGGCGACGCCCGCTCTCTGCTTCCTCCCACCGCGCTTTGATGTAGCCGAGCCGTTCGAGCCGATGTAGAACGGGATAGAGCATCCCATCTGTCCACTCCATATGTCCACCCGACAACTCTTGGACTCGCTTGATAATGGCGTACCCATAGCTGTCCCCTTCCGAAAGTATAGCCAAAACGATCGGTGTAGAAGAAGCGGCAACCAGGTCTTTATTGAATTCCATAATTATGTATAGCGTGAAGTGTAGGATTGTTCAAACAACAGTATGCCTTGCAGTAATATACATAACAGTGCTATGTATGTCAAGAGGAAGAGGAAATTTTGAATAAAAAAAATACCTGAGACTTGCTCAGGTGTTTTCGATTTTGCAGGGAACGTAGATCCAGATGGAAAGCATCAAAACTTCGCGAAAAGCAATGCGCTTTGGTCAGATCATTTGTGGCATAAAAAAAGTCGGAGGTGAGCTCCGACTTTGTATTTTTGTAGCGGGGGAGGGATCCGCCTGAGGCGGACCTCGCAAAAAACGCTCGGCTTGATTATCAATTCTACCTGTTTATGACAAAAACAAAAACACCCGAAAAAGCCCGGGTGTTTTGTTTTTGTAGCGGGGGGCGGACTTGAACCGCCGACCT
>JACPGG010000182.1 GCA_016182545.1 Ignavibacteriales bacterium | reverse complement strand
TATCAGTTCTTTAAAATTAAAAACCCCGCTGATTACGGGGCTCGTGTTTTATTTTCTTAACACAATTAGTTCATATGCGGACTGATTTTATCAACCAACGCCCGTTTGGGCATTGCGCCGACGATCTGATCAACTACCTTTCCGCCTTTGAACACAAGCAGTGTAGGAATGCTGCGAATGCCATACTGCATCGATACCTGCGGATTTGAATCGACATCGAGCTTGCCGAATTTCATTTTGCCGTTGTATTCCGTTGCAAGTTCTTCTACGATCGGAGCGATCATTTTGCACGGACCGCACCACACAGCCCAAAAATCCACGAGTACCGGTGTTTGTGAATCAAGCACTTCGCTCTTGAAATTGCCATCGTTTACTTCTACTGGTTTCATTGTTTCTCCTTATAGTTTTTTTTAAGTCATCTGATGAGTTGTTTATTGAAATACCTTCATCGTTTGACTTCAGCTTATGATAATTTAATTGCGTTCTTTCCTAAAATTTCCTGCACGCCTTCGATAAATTCCGTTGTCGGATTGATGTTGAATTTTCTTGAAACAAAGACTTGTTGATTTCCGAATTCCTTCCCTACAACATTAAAGTAACAGTTGCAGTTCCCTTTGTTCTTTTCCATCAACTCCCGGAGCTTGGTGAGCGTAATATCGGTAATTTCATCTGCATTGAGCAAGAAGAAAATTTTCTTCGCAAATTTCTCCCGCACTGCTTCCATAGGCAGGATCTCATCGACGACGATCTTGATGATATCGCCGCTGACTTCCCCCTTCCCTTCCACAAGAACCATTTTTTCTTCTTCCATCAATTCAATTTTTTTCTTGTAAAGGCTTGAAAAGACAACACATTCAGCTTTGCCGGTAAAATCTTCAATCGTCAGGAATGCCATCGTATTCCCTTTTTTATCGATCTTCTTTTTAATAGAAGTGATGACACCCCCTGCTTTCACAGAACCATTCTTCATTCCTTCCACGTCGCCGAGATGGATCGTTGCAAATGCATTGATCTCTTTTTCAAACTTCAAAAGCGGGTGTCCGGAGACATAAAAGCCGAGAACTTCTTTTTCCCGCGACAATTTTTCGGAATCGCTCCACATCGGGATATTCGGAAGCTGCGGGATCATTGTTACAAAGCCGGACGATTGTGTGCTCCCACCGAACAAATTATCCTGTCCTCGTTCCGCATGTTCCTGCGCATTGGAGGCAGCAGCCAACATTTGTTCTGCCGCTTTATACAATTGCGCGCGATTCTTTGTGATGGAATCGAACGCACCTGAAAGGACAAGCCCTTCGAGAGTCTTTTTATTGACTGTGCGAAGATCGACTTTCATGCAAAAATCGTACAGAGAGGTAAACTTTCCTTTTTCGGTTCTCGCTTTCACAATTGCATCAACAGCGTTCACGCCAACATTCTTGATGGCAGCGAGACCGAAGCGGATTCCGTCTTTTGTAACATTAAAATCTTTTTCACTTTCATTGACATCAGGGGGAAGGACTTGAAGACCGAGTTTGCGACAATCATCGATGAACAACACGATCTTGTCGGTGTTATTGATTTCCGAGGTGAGTGTCGCCGCCATATATTCAGCCGGGTACTGCGCTTTGAGATATGCAGTTTGGTACGCGACAACAGAATACGCCACAGAGTGCGATTTATTGAATCCATACGACGCAAATTTTTCAATTAAGTCAAAAATATCTCCGGCAAGTTTTGCGCTCAGTTTGCTCGCCTTCTGCCCTCCTTCGATAAACTCCGCTTTCAGCCCCTCCATGATCTTCTTATCTTTTTTACCCATTGCACGGCGCATCAGATCGGATTTTGCGAGTGTGAATCCGCCAATGTCAGAAGCAATACGCATTACTTGCTCTTGGTACACGATAACGCCGTACGTTTCTTTCAAGATCGGTTCCATCTTTGGATGAAGATATTCGATCTTCGCCTGTCCGTGTTTCCGCTTGATAAAGTCGCCGATGTTTTCCATCGGACCGGGGCGATACAACGCGTTCATTGCAGTCAGATCGCTGATGGATGTCGGCTTCAATTTCCTGAGCCAATCCTGCATGCCGGAACTTTCAAACTGGAAAACTGCTACTGTTTGTCCTTTGCTAAAAAGATCGAACGTCTTCGCATCGTTCTCAGGAATATTGTCGAGATCTATCGTCACCCCGTGATTCTTTTTGATCAACTCAAGTGCATTTTCAATCACCGTCAACGTACGCAGACCGAGGAAGTCCATCTTCAGCAATCCCGCTTCTTCGAGATCCTTCATCGTAAATTGCGTCATCAATTCAGTGCTCGGCGTTTTGTACATCGGCACAAAGTTGACGAGCGGCTCCGGTGCAATCACAACGCCGGCTGCGTGCATTCCCGCGTTTCGATTCATTCCTTCAAGAACTTTTGCGATCTCGAACATTTGCTGAATTTTTTGATCGGCATTTTCTTTGAAAGGCTTGAGATCGGGAAGCGTGTCGTGTGCTTCTTGAATCGGCATAACCTTGCCGAGAATGGTCGGAATCTGTTTGTTTATGCTTTCCACAACGGAAAGTGGAATTCCCAATACTCTCGCAACGTCCTTGAGTACCGCCTTTGAGGAGAGCGTTCCGAATGTAATGATCTGAGCAACGTTGTCTTTTCCGTACTTGTCACGAACATACTCAATCACTGCTTCCCGTTTTGAGTCTGAGAAATCAACGTCGATGTCTGGCATCGAGATACGATCGGGATTCAGGAATCGTTCGAAGAGCAAATCATATTTTAACGGATCGACATTCGTAATTCCGGTTGCATAAGCAACGATACTTCCGGCGGCGCTTCCGCGACCGGGACCAACCATTACACCGCGATCTCGTGCCGCTTGAATAAAATCTGCGACGATAAGAAAATATCCCGCATATCCCATGTTCTTGACTACAGCAAGTTCATGTTCGATTCTCGCTTTAATTTCGGGAGTAATCTCTTTATATCGCTTACTCAAACCTTCCCACGCGATCTTTTCAAGATATCCCTCAAGCGTAGTAACACCTGCATCAGGCGGAATAGGAAATTTGGGCATTTGATTCTTGCCGAGTTCCAAATGCAAGTTGCACTTTTCAGTGATCTCGAGCGTATTGGCAATTGCTTCCGGATATTCTTTAAACAGTTCACACATCTCGTCGGCACTCTTGAAATGGATCTGATCAGTGCCGTACCGGAGATTGTTGATGTCGGGAGGATTCGATGCATCCGCATCGGGAATCAGCAGCATCACATTATGGGCAACGGCATGCTCCTTTTTGACGTAGTGGCAGTCGTTCGTTGCAACAAGTTTGATGTTCAACTCTTTCGCAAGTTTCGGCATGTCACGCAGGACGATCTTTTCAGCAGGAATGCCGTGATCCTGTATCTCAAGATAAAAATCATCACCAAAGAGATTCTTGTACATCAATGCGATCTCTTTTGCCTCTTCATACTCACCGTTGATCAACGGATTTGCAACAACACCTCCAGCACAGGCGGACATGCAGACAAGCCCTTCGTGGTACTGTTTCAGCAATTCAAAATCGATGCGGGGCTTGTAATAGTATCCTTCGGTGTGTCCGAGTGTGACAAGTTTGATAAGATTCTTGTATCCAACAATATCTTTGCACAGAAGAATGAGATGATGATAATCCCTTTTCTTTTTTGATTTACCTTCTGAGACGAGAAGATCGTTTCCTTCATCCCGATCTTTTGATTTGGTGAAACGGCTCCCTTTTGTCAGAATGTACACTTCACAGCCGATGATCGGCTTAAGATTCTTCTTCTTCGCTTTTTTGTAGAACTCAATTGCCCCAAACATCACACCATGATCGGTGGGGGCAACGGCAGCCATGTTATTATCAGCAGCCGCCTTCAACAGCGTTTCGACTGTTGCAGCACCGTCGAGCAGTGAGTAATGAGTGTGGTTATGGAGATGAATGAATTGTGAAGACATAATTTCAATCTTATCAAAATTGCAAGATTATCAAGATTACAAAAACAAATCCCAATCTTGGAATTTGATAATCATGAAAATTTTGATAATTAAAAGACCATCAGTTTCGGTTCTGTCATTTCCTGAATCGCGTATTTCACCCCTTCTCTTCCGAATCCCGAATCCTTCACCCCGCCGTACGGCATATTGTCGACACGGAATGTCGGATAATCGTTGACGACAACTCCGCCAACATCCAAATGCTTGTATGCGTACTGGATATTTCGAAAATCGTTGGAAAAAATACCTGCTTGCAAACCGTACTTTGAATTATTTATTTTGTCAACCGCTTCTTTGATCGTTGAATCTTTTTCCAACGTAACAACCGGACCGAATATTTCTTCGGAACAAACTTTCATTTCGGGTTTCACATTTGTGAGAACGGTAGGACGATAGAAAATACCGTTTCTAGTTCCTCCTGTCAATACTTTCGCACCTTGAGAGACAGCCTCATTCACCCACGACTCAACACGTTTTGTTTCATTCTCCGAGATCATCGGACCAACAATCGTTTTTTCATCCAACGGATCGCCGACAACAATTTTTGACGCAGTTTCAATAAACTCTTTTTCGAATTGATCGTACACAGATTCATGGATTACAATCCGTTGCACTTTTATACATACCTGTCCCGCATATCCAAATCCGCCGAGAGCGCAGCGGGCAACTGCATGCGAAAGGTCAGCAGTTTTATCAACAATAACGCCGGCATTCCCGCCAAGTTCGAGAATGACCTTCTTCTTCCCCGCTTTTTGCTTCAACATCCACCCGACTTTTGCACTCCCGGTAAAACTGAGCATTGCAATCCGGTCGTCTGTCACCAGCATTTCTGCGTTTTCATTTGACGTCGGAAGAATGTTGATCGTTTTCTTTTCGAGTCCGGAATTCAATAATATCTCACCAAGCAACAACGATGTCAACGGCGTTTGCGGAGGAGGTTTCAGAATAAAAGAATTACCGCTTGCAATCGCCGGTGCAAGTTTATGAGCAACGAGATTCAACGGAAAATTGAAAGGCGAAATACACGCAATGATACCGATGGGAAATCGAGTCACGATTCCCTGCTTATTTTTCGTTGGTGCAGTAACATCGAGCGGTAAAACTTCACCCGTGATTCTCTTTGCTTCTTCAGCAGCTATGTCAAATGTTGCAATCGCTCGATCGACTTCGGCACGTGAAAAGGTGATCGGCTTTCCCGCTTCGGCAGTTATGAGTTGGGCAAATTCTTCTTTCCTTTGTTTCAATTGCAAAACGATCGAGTGAAGAATCTCCGATCGTTCATAGCTTGAATATTGCGATGTTATTTTGAACGCCAGCCGGGCAGAGAGTATCGATTGTTCGATTTGGTCTTTGTTCGCCTGATAGACATGTGCGATTTCGGAATTGTTGTAGGGATTTCTTATTGCAGAGGTAGTACTGCCTGATTGTAACTCACCGCCAATATAAAATTGCTTTGGTGTCATAAATCAAAAAGGTGAAGCCCACTTTAGAAGCGGACTTCACCTTACAATTGCTATTCCTTTACAAACTTTACAATCTCTTCAATTGCAGCGGATACCGGAATATTCCATCGCTTTCCGGAATTCCGATCCTTTAATTCAATCTCGTTATTCTTTAGATTTTTCTCGCCGACAATAACGTGCAACGGCATTCCAAGCAGATCGGCATCCTTAAATTTGAATCCTGCCGTGACATCTGAACGATCGTCATACAGGACCGAAATTCCTTCTTTCAGCAGTTCAGCATACATTGCTTCCGCCTGATTCTTCACCATTTCGGAATTCATGTTCACGCTGATCAAATGCACATCATACGGCGCGATCGATTTCTGCCATTTGATGCCGAATTCGTCGTGATGCTGTTCGATATGACAGGCGACGATGCGCTCGACGCCGATGCCGTAACTTCCCATGATGATCGGATTCTCTCCGCCTTTCTCATCAAGAAAATTTGCTTTCATTGCAACCGAATATTTCGTTCCAAGTTTGAAGATATGCCCAACTTCAATTCCTTTGACGACACGGAGTTTCCCTTTCCCGTCGGGACTCATTTCTCCTTCTTCGACTGTCCGGAAATCGTGATACGATTGAATCTTTGCATCCCGATTCAGATCCACATTGACCAGATGATAATCATTTTGGTTTGCACCGCAGACAAGACCGTTTGCTCCTTCCAACCGCATATCGGCAACAATAGTAAATTTACCGTCTAGTCCAACGGGACCAATTGATCCGGCATCTGCCCCTGTCCATGAGATCAACTCTTCAGGATGTGCGGGACGGGTGTCTGTTCCGAATACGGCATGGAGTTTCGACTCATTCAATTGATCGTTACCGAGCATCAACACGATCACCGGCTGAGTTCCATTCATAAAGACGAGCGATTTGGCACAGCGCGTTGTCGGCATTTTCAAGAATGCCGCCACTTCGTCGATTGTTTTTGCGTTGGGAGTGTGTACTTTCTCGAACGGTTTGCTTTCGGGAAATCGTTCGACTTTTGGGACCGACGATGTTGCAATCTCGACATTAGCAGCATATCCGCTTTCGGTGCAGACAGCGAGATTATCTTCTCCCGCATTCGACTCGACCATGAATTCCTGCGAACCGCTCCCTCCCATTGCTCCGCTTGATGCACCGACAACGTAAAATGTCAACCCGCATCGTGTATAGATATTCCTGTATGCTTGCGCGTGAAGGTCATAACTTTTGTTCAGTCCCTCTTGCGAAGAATCCATGCTGTAGGAATCCTTCATCGTGAATTGCCTGCCGCGCAGCACGCCGGATTTCGGGCGGGGTTCATTTCTAAATTTCGTTTGTATCTGATACCAGATCTGCGGCATATCTTTGTAGGACTTCACATGATTTTTTGCAATCGAGGTGATCACTTCCTCATGTGTCGGAGCGAGCACCATCGCGCGGTTCTTCACATGGAACATGATGTCGCCGAATGCTTTCACGCGGTCTGTCTCTTCCCAGAGTTCGATAGGGTTCAGCGCCGGCAGGTGAAATTCCTGCCCGCCG
>JACPGG010000180.1 GCA_016182545.1 Ignavibacteriales bacterium | reverse complement strand
GGCGATATCGAACATCGCCATAATTTCTCCTGCCTAAAAATTCAATATAATCTTCTTGATTAAAAACATTATCCTTTTCCACCGAAACATAAATCGGTAATTCTTTTCCCTTAAGAAATATCCTTAATGTTTGAGGATTGAGTGAAGCAATCGGTACTCCGTACAAAAGAAGATCGTTGTACTTTATTCTATAAATTCCGTCCCGGGCAACACCTAATTTTACGTAGTCGCGGCTATAATCAATCCATTCATCGGTCTGGTCAAGTCTAAATGATGCATGTTGACTCTTCCATTGCGGACCAAACTGTGGATTGTCGATAATGCTATTAGAAACAGTTGATGCATGTAACCCCGAACTTTGAAAAATATTTTCTTCAGAACTAAATTCAACCGAAAACTCTTGAAGTTCTGAGACATTAGTTCCGCTGCGCGACAATGGATTCACAGAAATGTGGACACAATAATAATCATCCATCCATACATATCCTTTGACGGAATATTGATACGAAGGAATACGATCGACTTGGTGTTGGAGTGCATTATTACCGGATGTTTGACGGAGAATGGTAAACTGGACCGCAGGTTTTGTGTTTACCGGAAGAGCAATGAATATCTCCCGCGTCGGTAAATCCCCTTCTTCAACATGTATAGCTGACGAACTTGACTGATTTTCTCCCGTCTCCTTCAATAAGTGTTGATATCCATAATTACCAAACGTCAGACGATACTTGTTGGCAATAATTTCTTCCTTCAACAGATTGATCTGTGATTGCAAAAATGAATTTGTAAGTAGAAACCACAATGATATTTTTAGTAAGAATCTCATCCGACAAATTTTTGTTTCACGATTATAAAGATAAAATGAGGAATTCCTAGTATGTACCTTCTCCAGAGCCGCTTTGGCTCCAGTAATAAACGGAACAACCACTCTAGTCCCACTGCTCTGATAATTTTGGGTGCACGTTTTTTGTGTCCGGAATAGAAATCAATAAAACCGCCGACCATAACAACAGCAGGAACTGCAAGTGTCTCGCGATGCCGCTCATACCATAATTCCTGCAACGGTTGCCCCATTCCGACGAGCAGAATATCGGTGCCTGCGTTATTGATTTGCTGAATCAATACGGATGAATCAATATCCGCGTAACCGTTCTGATATCCAACAATCTGAATATCCGGATACTGATGACGGGCTCTTTCAATGAATTTATCGATGGCGTGTTGGGTGCTCCCGAGTACAAATATTCTTTTAGAATGCCGGTTTGCAAAATTAAGCAATGCATGGTTGAGATCCGTTGCATTGCGAATAGTATAATCGTGCATCGTTGGACCCAGAAACCGGGCAGCAAGATGAACACCGACACCGTCGCCATACATGATATCAAATAATTTCAATGAATTCCGAAATCGGGCATCTGTAGTTGCAAGTTCCGTGGTATATGCATTAAAATATCCTATGCTAATTCTATTTAATTTAGTGGTTGCAGAATTTGATACCAAAGAGAGTACCTTTTCATATGGAGAAAACGAAACAGTATTTCCGGCAATCTCATGAAGGGTGATCATAAACTCTTAAAAAGATCTGTGTATCTTTCCAATGATTTAGAATATGAATATTCGGCGAGGTGATGATAATTCGTCAATCCCATATTCTTTTTCTCATCGCTACCGAGATTCTGAAATTTGATCAACGTCTCCGAAAGTGACTTTTCATTATTCGCAAAGTATAAAACTCCATGCGGAGACAATAGTTCCCGAAAAACCGGTATATCGCTGCACAGTAACGGTTTTGCCATTGTTGACGCTTCAAAAGCTGAATAACCAAACGCTTCAAAAGAAGTAGGGAAAATCACCCCTGATGTGTTTTTTAAAAGATCAAGTTTTTGTTCTTCACTGACATACCCTAGTAACGTAATCCGTTTGTCCCTTCTTACTTCACTCAATAAGTCGTTGGAAATATCCGATTCGGATATAGTCATAACAAGGGAATAGTCAATTTCTTTTAACCGGCAAAAAGTCTTCAACAGCAAATCGGTAAGTTTGTTTGCGCGTGCCCTGCCAATGTACACAATACAGTTAGAACCATTATTATTCCATTGCTGTCCTTCCATCGGTTGTATTGCCGTTTCAATGTAGTGCGGTATTACAAATATTTTTTTCCCGTCAATGGAATATCGCTCCATCCAGGCATTCTTCTCCTGTTGCGTAAATACGACCAGTGCATGGATCTTTTTCAGTAAATAGGGCAGGAGCGATTTTTCAACAAACCTTTTTATCAGGTGGTATTTTCGAGTATGGTAAAATGAATGAGGCGTGAGTATTATTTTTGTTTTTGTACGTGAAAAATGTTGTATTGCGTAATCGCTGTAATATCTCCCTATCATATTAATATTAACGACGTCATAGTCATCATCGAGATACCTATGCAACGATGGAATAATATTGTACGGCGTATATTGTTTTAAGTATGTGACATCCGGATCTCTGATACCGACATTCGTTTTTGAGTCATAATCGGTGGAAATAATTTTATACTGAATTCCTAATTCCCTATAAATTCGCAGTCTATCACTGATGGATTTTTCTAATCCGCCGATCGAAGGATAATACAAAAGTGTCAATTCAAGGAGTTTCAATTCTGGTTACGAGTTTAATAATTGATTTGATGATTGAATAACCTGATCGACCGTCACATTCTGCACACAATACGGTTTTTCCAGATGGCATCTCCATTCACATCCGAAGCAATCAAGTTGATGAAAGAGCAATCGCTCATTTTTTGTTTCATTGTACGGAAAGAACAGTCCGTAGCACCCGCCGCCAATAATTCCGATGAATTTTTTACCCAATGCTTTAGCAACGTGGGTAAAACCAGAGTCGTTGCCGATAAATAATACAGACCTTTTCACGATGGCAGCACTTTCAAGCAGCGAGAGTTCGCCGGCAAGGTTTACTATTTTTTCCGGATTCACTGAGGAAATAGTATCAAGTGCTGATTTTTGTGTTCGAGTTCCTAGCAAAAGGATAAGCACGTCCCACTTTGCGACCATATGGCGGCATAGTTCTTTAAAATATTCAATTGGCCAATTCCGCAATTCTCCATCGGATATCGGTGCGATTGTAATAATTTTTAGTGTATCATGTAATCGAAAGTACCTGTTCACTTTTGTCAACGCATTTTGTTCGGTTGCTGAGCTGATGGCTATTTCCGTTTCGACGGTTATCTTCGTACCGGTTAGATGTTCCAAAATCAGAACATTTCGCTTTGGTTCATTGATTGTCTCAAAGGAAAATACAATATCATACCGTGAATCCATCATTTTCCCGAATAGTTTGGTCAAATATTTCCAGTTGTTATTGAGACAATATACACTTCGCGCACCACTCAACAACGACACTTCATCATTTGTAATTCCACGTGCTGCAGTAAGATTGACACACGTTTCAAATCCTATTGAATGAAGCTTTCTTAGAAACGATATTCTATAGAACGGATTATATTTGTATCGGTGATAATTCCATGGTATGATATTCACGGGACCTTGATAATCCTTGTACCAAAAGTGAATTTGCCCTGATTGGTAAAGATCACGCTGGAGACAATTAAGTCTCCGATCTGACCGGTATTAACAAACAATATTTTATTTGATTTTTCACTTCTTCGTCTGAAGAATAACCGAAGTATTGAATAGACAATAAATGCAATCGCGTTATTGAGATATATTTGCCAGGTTGGTTTGTACATTATTTGAATGAAGGGAAATATCTTCTATCTATGAATTCAATATTGCCATTTTGATATAAATTTTGAGTTTCTGTTCTAAGACGCTTACCTTTTCGCCGCAATGCACTATAGTTCTTTATACAAAAGTACAATCCTGCAAAGAAACTCTTGTAGTAACCATAAACAATGCAAATAAAAAACCTATTCATTGCATACTTTGCCAAATACTTCAAGGCATATTGGCCCGAAAATCTATTTATCAAGAAAGTGCTGTAACTTATAAAGTGGTAATAATAATGATGTTCTGATGTAAATGGATCCCCAACATTGGTGCCTCTTGATTTTAAACTTTGGTTATGAATTACGACAGATTCTTCTAGGTACAGTATTTTGAATTGAGCATCATAACATCTCGCGCTAAAGTCCAGTTCATTATAATATAAAAAATAACTTTCACTGTAATATCCAATTGTCGAAAGCAACTGTGAACTAATTAACGCGCCACAACCAATAAAAGATTTTGCTTGCTTCGTGAGATAGATCGTCTCGTTAATGTTTAATCTGATGTTAAAAATCTTAAATGCAACGATTCCTATTCCTTTGTCTTGAAGTAAACTAACAACACCGGAATTAATTGTTCCATTTAACGGATAGCTATCATCATCCAGCACCAGCACATATTCTCCTCTTGCAGCCTTGAATCCTTCATTCCATCCTGCGATACCGATATTCTTTTTCAATTCAATGAGTTGGACATTTGGAAATTCACTCTTTACCATCTCCACGGTACCGTCCGTTGAATTATTGTCAACGACGATCACTTCAATATTTTTGTAATCTTGCTCATACACTTTGGTGAGAGTAACATGGAGATCGTCTTTTCGATTGAAGGAAAGAATATTTACTGTCACGAGCGGTTCCATCACTTCCCCTTCGCAATCTCTTCAAACATTTTCAACGCCTGCGCTGTCACCTGATCCATATTGTAATACCGGTACGTCGCAAGTCTGCCCACAAAATAGACAGAGGTAAGTTTCTCCGCTTCATCGGTGTATTTCCGGTACAGAAGGGCATTTTCAACATTTGGTATAGGATAAAAAGGATCGCCTGAGTCGAGTGAAAACTCTTTTGCAATGGTCGTTCGTTTGTGTGCCTGACCTGTGATATGTTTGAATTCCGTGATCCGCGTATAATCAAAATCATTAGGATAATTGACTTGCGCCACCGGCTGGTAGAATTCTTTCTGGTGTGTTTCAAATTCAAATCGGAGAGAGCGGTACGGCAGTTTGCCGTGCGTGCAACCGAAATATTCGTCGATCGGTCCGGTGAATATCAATCGGTCGAATGTTCCGGAAGGAATATCTTTGAAATCTATACTCACTTCTGTTGAAATATTGGGATGAGAGATCATTTTTTCAAACATTGATGTGTACCCGTGCTGCGGCATCATCTGAAACCGGTCCTCAAAGTATCTGTCGTCCGTATTTGTACGAACCGGCAACCGTGCACAAACAGAAGAAGCAAGGTGCGACGGATCGACTCCCCAATGTTTGGTTGTATACCCTTTGTATAAGAGATTATACAGTCTCCTCCCCACCTTGGAGACGACGACATCCTCGGAATTTTTAATATCGGCAATACGCTCCCGTTCTTGTTCATAAAAAGATTGTACCTCATCATCCGTCGCGAAATGCATACCGAGTGTTTCATTCACCGTCGTCCTGTTGATCGGCATCGGGACCAGCTTTCCCCTGACGTATGCCATAACTCTGTGCTGGTACGGATGCCATGCGGTAAACTGGGAAAGATACCGGAACACCCCTTCATCATTGGTATGAAAAAGATGCGGACCGTAGTGATGAATACGGATCCCATGTTCATTCGTCGCATCGTACGCATTGCCGCCGATGTGCGGACGGCGGTCGATCAGCAGGATTTTTTTATCCAATTGTGTTGCCAGCCGCTCCGCGAGGACGCACCCTGCAAATCCGGCACCGACGATGAGGTAATCGTATTTCACAGATTAATTATCTTCTCTTTGTAAACAGTCCAAACAGCGTATAATTATAGTAAAGTGCGGCAATAAACACAGCACATTCCGCCGCGATGGTTGCAACGGCAGCGCCGAGAATGCCGTACGGAGGGATCAACAATATATTCACCACAATATTTGTGATTGCACCCGCAGTGACGGCAACCAGATATTGTTTGTGCCGATTCCATGCGATCAATAAATTTCCGATCGCAACATTTACAAAGACAACAAACACATTCAACAGCAATATTCGAAAGACACCGACGGCAGGCAGATATGTCTCACCGAGCAATAGAATGATGAGTGTTTCCGCATAGATCAGGGACATTCCTACGATCACTAAACCGAGAGAAATTTGTGTTCCAATGTAGTTACGTACTATTTTTGCTTCAAAATGATTCGACTTTATTTTAACCAATTCCGGCAGATATACCAAATAGAGAAAACCGGGTATTGCGGTAAACGCCAATATAATGCGGTAGGCGCCGGAATAATACCCTAAATCATAACCCGGATTTGTAAAGCCCAGGATAACAATGTCGATCGAATAATAAATTTGAATCATGAATGTTGAAACGCCGAGCGGCGCAGCAGTTTTCAGTAAGTCCCCAATATCATGGAGAGATGGAAATCGCAGCGGTATCTGTTCCTTGCGGAATACGATCACGGCACCGATCAAAAAGAAAACCAATGTCACAGTTCCGTTGATGAGTGCAACGAAGGGGAGATCAGATGAGCCGGAAATGAAAAGATACGAACAAACAAGAATGCCCGCCGCGGTCGCTATTTTTATAAGAGCGAGCATACCTGTTGCACCGGACGCAACAAAGTAAAACTGAAGATTCAATGCGAATGCCGCAATAAAAACCGATTGAAACAAAAACAGTAACAAAGCCTCATTGCTCTTCGAATAATTTGCGGCAAAGAGTATGAATGGAACAATAAAGATAAATGAAAGCATCAGGCGCGACGCCAACACCGTAACAATAAATTGTGCACTCTCATTTTTCCCGTGCAGTGACAATCTCTGTGTGGCGAACTGTTCAATACCGAAGTTCGAAAAGAGTATAACATATGCCGATAGTGCGCTGACAAATCCGAACAGTCCGAACCCATCCGCTCCCAATACCCTCGCCAGATAGACAGCAGTCAAAAAACCAAAAGCCTTTGAAGCAAACTCTCCAAAGGCTAATTGGCTGAAATTGATGAATCTTTTTTTTATTTCCGGGTAAATAATATTCCGATCTGTTTTGTGAGTAGACTGTTTATTCGTACGTATAAACGTACCTTTGCATATATCACTGCAGCAACATCCGCGACAGGAGCAACTCCACCTGTTTCACCGGAATACTCTTCTTCGAGTAATAATCGATATCGACCAGATAGCCGAAGAGGACCTTCTTGAGTTGTTCGTCTGTCAATTGTGCGAAGAACGACGCGCCAAGGAATGTCACCTTCTTCCCCATCAGCATCGCGTCGATGCCGAGAAGCGAGTTAATGGTGATAAGCTCTTTGCTCTTCTCGATCAACCGGTGCGGTGCACCGTTCACGATGCGCACTCCTTCTTTCCCCCGCCATGCGGTGAGGAAATCGATGATCACTTTTTTTGATTCGGCGGGATGCGGATGGATGAGGAGGTCGCGATGCTGCTCTCTCGATTTCTCATATGCGATCTCCACTGCATCCTGCAAACTGACCGAACTGTTGAAGAGCAGCCGGCTGTCATTGCTCGCCTGCATCGGAAAGTAATTGTAACTGCCGGTCTGAATGTCGTACGGATCTGTCTGCACCGCACCGTCCGGCACCCGCGGCGGGTCGATGATCCGCGTTGCAGGAAGATCGAGAAAGAGCGAGCCGATGCGGTTGATGAGAAGAAACAGGGCGGGGTCCTTTTCATTTCCGGCAAGAATGGAATAGCGACCGTCTTGTATGCGGTCTTCGAGAAATTCCTTCCTCCATTGTTCGAACAATCTTGCATCGATTGAAAAGCGATCCAGCAATCCCGGCTTTTGGAACAGAAGCGATTTCGTGTCAACCCCGCGCGGGTCGGCAAATAACTTTCCCGGCAGATGCAGCGGTTCGATATAGAGCGTTGCAATATCTTTTTTCTGCGCAAAGAGGGAAAGTGCTTTGGACGGGATCGTGTTGCCGTTGCGGATGATCATTGCCGATATGCCGTGGTATTCGTGCTGACGCTCCAGTATGTCGGTGACACCGTTAAAATATTTTGCGCCGTCATGCTCGTTTACCGCGTTGGATAATACTTCCAGCGTGGAATGGAGTTGAATGCCCGCGGTACTGTTGTTCGAATTCCTCACCGGAATGCAGGAGGTGCCGCGCAGGAACGAAAAAAGTTGCAGGGACGGTTTTGGCGTCAGCAGGACCAATTTAAATCCTTTCGCAGACAATCCCTGCTGAAGACGCAGATAGAATGCGAGGTCGGATCGGGATTCAACAAAGGCGAGAAGATTTTTTGGCATGTCGGGACCTTTGATAGCAGGAAGAAAGATTATTGAAAGTTCATTGTAAGAATATAGGAAAAATTCCCGACTACTGTGCTCTGTAAATTTTTCTCACCAATATCAGAATGCGTTCGATTTCATCGAAATCACGTGCATACTGGGTATGGATGACTCTTGATCGCGTGCCGACTGCCGGAAACTTACTAACTGATGTTACGCAAAACCAAAAAAACCAATCGTCATTCCCGCACGTGCCGCTGTACGGCATCCCGTAAAGCGAGATTTTAAGCGGGAATCTATATAATGGATGCCCGACCAAAGTTCCGCCCTTTGAATCCCGCACGAGCGGAATCCAAAAGCGGGACAATCCCGGTAATTTCAGGAGATTGCTTCGCCAAAGAACGGCTCGCAATGACAATTTTTCATTTTTGAGACCACTTCTAACATTCTAACCTTCGAACTTTCAAATCTTACCGTTCACTCCCTCTATTCCTCGCCGTGCTTCTGTTTCTCGTACTCCTGAATGATCTTGTCCGCAACTTCGCGCGGTACCTCGTCGTACGATGAGAATTTTTGTCTGTGAATGCCCCGCCCTTGCGTCATGGAGCGGAGCGTTGTGGAATACTTGAACAATTCCTTCAGCGGGACGGTCGCTTTGATGATCTGGTGCAGACCGTCGGAATCCATTCCCGCGATCTTGCCGCGCCGGCTTGAGAGATCGCCCATCACATCTCCCATATATTCTTCGGGCACAGTTACTTCCACTTCGTAGATTGGTTCAAGCAGTATCGGCTTCGCTTCTTTGAAACCTTTCCTGAATGCCTGCGATGCGGCGATCTTGAACGACATTTCGTCCGAATCGACATCGTGATAGGAACCATCGAACAATGTCACTTTCACGTCGACCACTTTGTACCCTGCGATCACGCCGTTCTCCAGCGAATCGTTCACCCCTTTTTCAACGGCAGGGATGAAGCGACCCGGAACAACACCGCCGACCACAGCATCTTCAAATTCAAATCCGGTGCCGCGCGGTTTCGGTTCTACTTTCAGGTGTACGTGACCGTACTGTCCCCGTCCCCCCGATTGCTTCTTGTGCTTGAACTCCGCATCGGCGACCATCCCGCGGATCGTTTCGCGGAACGGAATGCGCGGTTCGATCAGATCCACATCCACGCCGAACTTCTCTTTCAATCTCTTGATGATGATCATCAGATGCAATTCACCCTGTCCCGAAACGACGGTCTGTTTGATCTCGCCATCCACTTTGTAAACGAATGTCGGATCTTCCTCATGCAGCGTATGCAATGCGCTGCCGATCTTATCCTCATCCCCTTTGGATTTGGATTGGATCGCACAGGTGATGACCGGCTCCGGAAAATTGATCGGCGTATAGGTGACGGGGAATGATTTGGAGGAGAGAGTATTGTTCGTGTGTGTGTCCTTCAATTTCACCGCGGCACCGATATCCCCGGCGTGCAGCTTCGCGACCTCTTTCCGTTCACGCCCGTTCATGACGTAGATCTGACCGAGACGTTCCGGTTTGCCGTTCGCTTCGTTCACAAGATCGAGTCCCGGCGTCACCGTTCCGGTGTACACTTTGAACAGCGACAGTTCACCGACATGGTGTTCCGAAACAGTCTTGAAGACGAACATGGATGTGTCGAGCGAATCGGACACCTGTACTTCGATCTGTTTTTTTGTGTTGACATCGGTTGCGGGGACTTTGACGAGTTCATTGGGGGGAGGGCAGTAGGAAGAGATAAATTCCAGGACGTTCAACACTCCGACATTTGCCGCTGCCCCCGCCGCAAATATCGGATAGATCTTCCTGTCGACAAGTCCTTTGTGGAGCCCTTTCTTGATATCCTCTTCATTCAGCGTGCCGTTCGAAAAGAATTTATCGAGCATCGCCTCGTCGGACTCGGCGATCTTTTCGATCAGCTCTTCGTGCAGGTGCGATGCTTTCTCTTTCAGATCCGCAGGAACATCCTCTTCCGTATATTTTCCGTTGCCGTTCGGTGCAAAGACAAGTTGTTTCATCCGCAGCACATCAATGACCGCATTCGCTCCGACACCCTGACGTGCGGGGAATGTGATAAGCACGGCATCGTTGCTGCACCGCTCTTTGATCGATGCGACGACCGCATCAAAATCCGTTTTATCGGCGTCGAAACGCGTCACAACGAACATCGACGGCAACCCGTATTCTTTCACGTATTTCCACACAATCTCCGTTCCGACCTCGACCCCTTCGAATCCTTTCACGAACGTGACGGCAGTATCGGAGACGCGGAGCGCTGCGTTCACTTCTCCCGTAAAATCGGTGTAACCCGGCGTATCGAGAAGGTTGATCTTTATTCCGTTGACATCGGTCGTCAACAACGATGTATTGATGGAGATCTTCCGTTCGACCTCATCCGGATGATAATCGGAAACGGTGTTGCCGTCTTCGATCTTTCCCTGCCGATTGATAGCCCCGGTAGAAAAAAGGGAGGCTTCGGAAAATGAGGTCTTGCCCGAACCACCGTGACCGATAAGTGCAATGGTGCGGATCTGAGGGGTGAGATATTCTTTGTATTGATTATGTTGGCTCACAGCGTACTCCTATACAAATTGATTGGTAGTAACAACGAGGAGGATCGTCAACTGTGGAAGAGATGCGCCTGACGATACGACCGACATGAACTATAAAGAAGAAAAACTATTCAGGACGATGATCCGCCGGTGATGCGGCCGAGGAACGTGGTAAATCCCCGGATAATGCCCCCAAGAGTATTCATGACTTCCATGATCGGAGATTCGACCGCTTCCTGCACCCTGCGTTCGAATGCCGCGACGTTGTCGGCAACACTGCGGATCGTTTCGACCGAGGTCCGGAGCAACGCGATCTGCTCGTCAAAATTCTCGACGATCGATCTGAGTTTGGAGGTGATGATCTCTAAATTTTCCAGTGTCGGAATTGCGCGGGAGGTGACCTCTTTCAGATTCGTATCGAACGTGCCGAGCAGCTCGCGCAATTTTACAAGGACAAGGATAAAATAAATTGAAAGCCCTGAGAGAGCGAACAGTACAACGATCTGTGCAATGAGCAGAACATTTTCCACAATGCACTCCTTCGAATATTATGAGCGGGTTTTGTCGTGTTTATGTGACTCCGATGAGGTGCCGCGGCCCTTCGCATCGGTCAATATCTTTTCCGCGTCGCCGAGCAGGGATTCCGCACGCTTCTTCGCTTCCGTGATCAGCCCTTCCGATTTTCTCTTCCCTTCATTGATGATATCGACAGCTTTGTTGCGGGCGGCACTCACGTACT
>JACPGG010000181.1 GCA_016182545.1 Ignavibacteriales bacterium | reverse complement strand
TCTCGCGCACGCGATTTGGAAAATCGCGTTACACTATTTCATCAACACCAATTTTTTCGTCGCGGTAAAATTTCCTGTCTGCAGCGTGTAAAAATAAATTCCGCTCGATAATTTCGATCCGTCGAATCGTACGGAATATGTGCCGGGCTCTTTTACCTCATCCACCAGCGTCGCTACCTCTTTTCCCAGCACGTCGTACAAACGTAGGAACGTCTGAAAAGTCGTTCCTACGCGGGACGCATTCTCATGCGTCCCTACAGAAGGGATCGTGAATTGTATCGTCGTCACCGGATTGAACGGGTTGGGAAAATTTTGCTTCAAGTCAAAATGAAGCGGTATATGTACATTTGCCTCCGCTGATGTCGGCACGCCGGTCGTATGTCCCACATACATCCCGTTGCCGAATGTGGTGACCCATACTTCGTTCACATCGTACGGATTAAAGAAGAGACGGTGCGGGGCGCGGAACGGAAACTCCGATAACGGAGTGAACACCGGTGCGTTTGTTTCCGTGGCTGTAACGTACGTCAATCCGTTCCGCTCGCCGGAAAGATACATCGTATTCTTCAGCGATGGATGGAACGAAACGTACGCCGATGCGGTGTCAAAGAGTCGGATCCAGGTACCTCCCTTGTTCGTTGTGCGGTACAATCCGGACTGCGTTGTGCCGCTGCTGCCGACGCATGCCCACCATGTACTCTCGGTCGGATCGTTCGGATCGATCGTGACGCTGTTGACGGAGAATTTCATGAATTGCGTGGTGCTGTCCATCCACGACGTTCCGCCGTCGGTGCTGTAAAAAACTCCTGCGCTCTGCGCGAATTGAAAATTTCCTTTATCGCGTGCGCCATAATAAGCGAGCAGACCGCCGTTCTTCAACACTTGAATTCCCGTGGCACGCCCTTCGGTCCGTTGTGGAACTGATAGTCGCCTCCACGATGCACTCACCCCACGTTGAAGCGAGTCGCACACATACACCCCGCCGATGCCGTTGATCGTATCGATGATCGTCGCGTACAATCTGTTTGCATCGTTCGGATCGAAACAAAGATCGATGACCGATTTTCCAAAGTTCTTGAAGAGCATCCATGTGTTCCCGTTATTCGTGGAGTATGAAATGCGTCCGATGTAATTCGCGACACGCCCGTCCGTCACATCACCGTTCGATCCGGGATAATCGCCGGCAGCGGCGTACAATATTCCGGTTTCCGGATGTTTGACGATCTTGTTGACATCGTTCACTCCCTTTACCCACAATCCGGGAAGGTCGAATGTCCATGTGTTTCCGCCGTCCGTGCTTTTGGCTGCGGTCAGATCGAAATATGTTGCAATGATCGTCTGGGGATCGACCCAATGCATCCAGTATGTCGGCGCCGTCTCCAGTCCGGATGTTTTGTAAAAAGTATTGGAGGGAATTTTTATTCCGGGCTGAAGTTGTGTAGAGGGATCGACATACGCCTGTGTCCATGTTGCACCGCCATCCGTGCTGACATGTATGACAGAGCCGTTTGCCACCGCAAGGCGGTCCACATCCTTCGGATCGACGCCGATGCCTGTGACCACTTTCGGACCGTACCATGAGTGGTTGTATGAAGGATCGACCCCCGTTCCGTTCCATCCCGAACGAATGTTCGTGTTCGTCAGGAATCCTGCAGCAGTACGAAAAACATTCTTCCACGAAATGCCGCCGTCTGTCGTTTTGAACACCGTCTGCAATTGGTGCTGTCCGTTCACATTCACCAGTGTCGCACCGCCGAGATAGAATGTCGACGTATCGGTCGGCATCATTGCAACAAAGAACGGAAGATCATTCGCTCCGTCGGGCAATCCGGATGTGCGTTGTGTCCATGCCGGATCGCCGAATCGCAGCGTGTAAACATTTTTAAAGTCGGTTGCAAAATCGCCGCTCTCTATTTTCGGCACAACCACACTTGGTGTCAGCGTGACGCACGAAAGAAGAATTGTATTCCCTTGTTTTGCACCGCTGAATGATACGATCTCTTCGTTTGTGCTGTCGATGCCGGCGATCGGTTCAACCGTAGCAGACCACGATCCGCCGCTATTCGTTGAGATGATCAATCCCTTATTCACGCAAAGCACGATCATTGTATCGACAAAAAGCGCACCGGCAAGATGCATTCCTTTTGCTGCATTGTCCGTATAGATCGCAGGACCGAATGTCGTTCCGCCGTCATTGGAAAAATAAACTTTGTTCTTGTCGCTGATGACGATCTGTTCTGTGCTGTGCGGATTGGCGTAGAGTTTGTTTGCGGTAAGATTCATCGGATTTACCGCAAGAGGTTTCCAACTTTTTCCGCCGTCGGTACTTTTTGCTGCCGAATATGCACTGCTGAATTGTGTTTGGCGAAGTGCATAGAGCACGAGCGAGTCGCTTGTGTACTGAACGTGCGTCCGGTGCGATCCCGGCAAACTGCGAAAACTGATCGTCTTCCATGACGCACCGAAGTCGTTCGTTTCGCTGATATGCCCCATGTCGCAGGCGAGGAACATCCGGTTGCCGTTGAAAGGACTGATCGACGGTGAGAAGACAGCACCACCGCCGCCGATGCCTCTCGGCTGCCATTGAGTCGGTTGAGCAGAAAGTTGAAGACACAGAATGGAAAAGAGTAAACATCTCTTCATGTAATTCCCCTGAATTGTTGGTGTCACCTAAACGCTGCAAGGGAGATGCCACATTTTCCGCTTGAAATTAAGGAGAAAAAGGTCTTCTGAATTAAATTCATGCATAATCTGCATAGCAGATGCATGAGATGCACAAAAAAAGCCCGACCATTTCCGATCGGGCTGTTGCTGATGTCGAGTTGATATATTATTTAATGACTCACAGTCAAATCTTCTGAACCACCCCCTTAATCCCCCTCCTTAGTAAGGAGGGGGAATGGGATGGTTTACTTCATCAACACCAACTTCTTCGTTGCGGAGAAATTTCCCGCTTGCAGCGTGTAAAAATAAATTCCGCTCGAGAGTTTTGATCCGTCGAACCGTACAGTAAGTGATGCCATGACTCATAGTCATGGCATCACTGAAGGCTCCTTGACAAGTTTGTAACGCGAGATTTCATCTCGCACTGGCACGATTTGAAAAATTGTACTACAAATTTTTCTCCAACCAATCCTTGTTCACATATGTCCATTTCCAATCCTCCCAATTCTTCACCAGACCTGCAGAAACAGGGTTACCGATCACATATTCAACAGTCCGCTGTAATTCCTTTCCATCACGAATGATATGGTCGTAGCTTTCGTGCTGCCAAAATGCACCTTCACGGTGTAACAGTTTGTTGGATTCACGGGCGGTGTGGCGTTTCAGTGAATGAAGTATCCGAGTCAGAGGGTACGGGATACCCATTGCCGATATTGTTGACCCATTATTCCCTGTGAGCGCAAGAATAATGTGGACATGATTCGGCATGATGCAATATGCAATCAATAAGTACTGATCACCGTTTGCATATTGAAGAGCGTCCGCAGTGATTTGAGCAATCCCATCGGTACGCAGCCAATGCGGTCCCGAAGAGGATCCGTCAAGATGGGAGTCGAATACCCGAAAATGTTCTTCATAGAGTGAAACCATGGATGAACTGGACGTACCGTCACCGCTGCTGTTCTTTGCCGATTGTTCTTTCTTCCGATATTCTTCCTGCAAACGTACTACGACCTCGACGGGGAGTGATCCGCTGAGACGAAAGACAATTGAGTAGATTGCATCAGCGCTTTGAAAATGCGGAAGGTTTCTACGATAATATTTTATTTCGGAGTTCACGGAGACTGAACCGTGCAATTTTAAAAAATGCGTGCCCGTAGCGCGAGATTTCATCTCGCGCACGCGATTTGGAAAATCGCGTTACACTATTTCATCAACACCAATTTTTTCGTCGCGGTAAAATTTCCTGTCTGCAGCGTGTAAAAATAAATTCCGCTCGATAATTTCGATCCGT
>JACPGG010000024.1:9297-62412 GCA_016182545.1 Ignavibacteriales bacterium | reverse complement strand
TTCGATACGGAAACGGGAAGAACAGCCATTGGTCGATTTGGGTTGATGGACGGACAATCAATTTTTAGTTTTTCCGGCATCTGCCCGCCGGAACCGAGTGCATGGGAAAAATCATTCATGGGATGGACAACGCCGATCGAGGTGTACGGGAATAAAACGCTCAGTCTCCCTGCCGTGAGTTTGTACGAATCGGGCAATGATACGATCTATAAGATCCCGATCAGTGCAAAAGAATATTTTCTCGTTGAGAACCGACAGCGGGATGCAAAAAATGACAGTCAAAAAGTAACAATGAAATGGAACGGTCAGATCATTTCAAAGACGTTCACCCGCGACGAAAATTTTTACTCCAACTCGAATATCGACTCGATCTACGGCGTGGTGCTGGATGTGGATGAGCTCGACTGGAGCCTCCCCGGCTTGATCAATGACAATAACAATTACCGCGGCGGTATTCTTGTATGGCATATTGATGAGACCATCGTCGAAAAGAATCTTGCATCGAACAGCATCAACGCCGATCCGTTGAAACGGGGAGTTGATGTGGAGGAAGCGGATGGTTCGCAGGATATCGGGCAGACGTACGATTTTGTCAGCCCCGGTTCGGGAAGTGAAGACGGCTCGCCGATCGATTATTGGTTCTCGGGAAATATTTCACCTGTCTATAAGAATGTCTTCTCAGAAACAACGAATCCAAACTCACTCAGCAATTCGTTTGCAAAGTCGCACATTACGCTCAAGAATTTTTCCTCGTCGTCGCCGCGGATGACATTTGAAGCGAACGTAGGTGAAACTAATATACGATTACTAAAGACCATCCGAAGATCTGTATTGAAAATGAGTGAAACGGATTCTCCACTTTTACTTGATCTTAATGCGGATTACTTTCCTGAGATTCTATTTACTCACGGTGATTCTATTCTGATTCTCAAAAATAATTTCACTCCTTTTTTCGAGAACACTGCTCTTTTAACTTCTATCGGTGGTGATTTTGCACCATCAGTCTCTTTTGGTGGTATTACTTCTGTTGGAACATTCGTCTTACCAACATTATACGGTATTCATGATAGTACAGTTTTTTTCTTCAGTTTTAGAGATGTCAATCAAAACGGTGTGGTTGATACGATAGTTGCTTCCAAATTGCAATTTCCAGCAAAAATCACTACACCAGTGATGCAAGATGTGGATTATGTTGAAAAAAATTTGGGATTATCGAATGGCAGTGTATTTAACCTGAAAGACAGTACTTATCGTTTGATGTCGACGACGTTACCAATTGTGACTCTCAGTGATCTATATGTATATAATCAACGATCGGTCTTACTTAATCAACCAGCGCTCTATTCATTTGAATCCAATGTCATCGGCGGAGCGGAATTATATGATGATAATATTATTGTGTTAACGGATGATCAAAAAATCACATTTATTAAAACTCAGAAAAATACATTTGGATTTATTACCCATACGGACCGGATTGTAATTCATGCTCCTGGTGTCAGCAATTCATATGCGCTTGGTGATATCAATAAAGACGGTAAAGTTGATTTGGTAATTGGGATCGGGACAAAAATATTTGCATACACTTCAAATGGTGTGATACTTGATCATTTTCCTATTAGTACGGTAGATGGCGGTAAAGTAATAGGCGGACCAGTAATATTGAATTTGAATACAACAAAAGAACCCGTTATTATTTTTGGAAGTTCGAACGGGCATTTATATGCAACCGACCAAAAGGGCGATATGATCTCCGGATTTCCGCTGCAGACTTCTGGCATCTATTCCTCACCATCTTTCAATCGAAATATTCTTGCGGTGGCAAGCTCAGATTCTTCAATATACTTTTGGGATACAGGCAATTTATTTGATACAACAAACGTATATTTTCAGTGGACTGGTTATCTGGGTGGATTTCGACACTCTAATAATGTCGTATCAAAAAATGCCAGCGTTCCGGCAAAATCTTCCGAACTTCTCCCCAAATCATTCGCCTACAATTGGCCGAATCCTGTCTATGACAATAAAACTAACATCCGTTACTTTCTCGGCAAATCGGCAACAGTAAAAATTAAGATCATCAATATGGCGGGAGAATTGGTGGATGAATTGAACGGAACAAATTACGTTGGCTTGGACAATGAAGTGCAGTGGGATGTTTCGAAAATACAGAGCGGAATTTATTTTGCGCAGATCACGGCAAGCGGCAATGGCGGAGAACAGAGCCAGATCATTAAAATTGCGGTGGTGAAATAGTGGATAGAAACAAGAAGCCAGAAGTCAGAAGTCGGAGGTCGGTAATTTGTAATTGGTTATTAGTTCTTCGTCACCAGTTACCAATAGCCAGTATCAAGTATCCAGCATCGAGCGATGCAAAAAAACTATTCTCTGTAACTGTGCTTGTTCTTTTTTTCGCATCCACATTATTTGCGCAGGAAGAGAATCATTACAACCACGGTGAACTGAACTGGCAGACGCTGGAGACGAAACATTTCTTCGTCCATTTCCATAACGGTGCGGAGCGGACAGCGCGCGTCATTGCAAATATCGCCGAAGATATCTACGGTCCCGTTACAACACTCTATCAGCACGAACCGGAACATAAAGTAAGTTTCATCATCAAGGATTACGACGATTACTCCAACGGCGCGGCGTATTTTTACGACAACAAGATCGAGATCTGGGCGCCGGCACTGGATTTTGACCTGCGCGGAACGCACAACTGGCTGCGCAACGTCATCACACACGAATTCACTCATATCGTACAGATCCAGACCTCGATGAAATTCGGGAGGCGCTTTCCCGGATTCTACCTCCAATGGCTGAATTACGAGGAAGAACGGCGGCAGGATGTGCTCTATGGTTATCCGAATACGATCGTCTCCTACCCGTTGTCCGGATTTGTGATTCCCAGCTGGTTTGCCGAGGGTGTCGCGCAATACAATCGTCCTGAACTGAGCTACGATTTTTGGGACTCGCATCGGGATATGATACTTCGTTCGTATGTGTTGGACAGCAATATGCTGTCGTGGAGCGAGATGAGTGTGTTTGGAAAGACCTCGCTCGGGAACGAATCTTCCTACAATGCCGGGTTTGCTTTGACCCGATACATTTCTGAAAAGTACGGACGAGATGCCATTCCGAACATTGCAAAGAATCTTTCCCGCTTAAACATGGTGACGATCGATCAGGCGATCGAACGTTCGATCAGCAAGGATGGGAATGCGCTGTACAATGAATGGAAAGATCACATTACCGGTGATTACAAACGGCGCGTTGCTCCGATACTGACTCAGAGAGTTGAAGGGGAAACGATCGCCGATGTTGGATTCGGGAATTTTTATCCGACATATTCTCCCGACGGTACGAAGATCGCCTATACCTCCAATAAACAGGCAGACTATTTCGGGGTCTCTTCATTGTATGTGTATGACATTACGACGAAGAAAGAAGAAGAGATCATCGCCGGCGTTCGTTCGTCGTTGGCGTGGTCGCCGGACGGCAAAAAAATTTATTACTCGAAGATCACTCATGAAAATCCGAACGGCTCGCAGATTTCGGACCTCTATGTCGTCGATCTGGAATCGAAAGAAGAAACACGATTGACGTTTGGTCTGCGTGCACAAAATCCTTCTCTGTCATTTGATGGATCACGGCTCTGTTTTGTTGTCGGGAGTGACGGAACGACGAATGTTGCAGTCTCCGATACACTCGGAAAGAACGTTCGACAGGTCACAAAATATAAGAGCGGGGAACAGGTCTATCTCCCCAAATGGTCGCCGTACGGCAAGACCATTACGTACGGATATTCGATGAACGATGGGCAGGATGTGGCGCTTGTTGATAGTGAAAGCGGCCGCACATGGTTCGTACTTGATACGGAAGCGGATGAACGGAATCCGTACTACAGTGCCGACGGCCTCTATATCTATTTTTCAACGGATGTGTACGGGATATTCAACATCTTCCGGTACAATGTTCAGACGAAGATCGCAGAGCAATTGACGAATGTTGTCGGCGGGGCGTTCATGCCATCGGTCAACAATGCCGGGGATGTAGTATTCTCTTCCTACACTTCAACGGGATACAAGATCAACATTCTCAAGAAACCTGAACTCCTTGATTTCACATACGCGCGGTATCAGCAGCCGGAGCGCATTCGCCGCCCCGAGTTGAACGCCGATTCAACATCGACCGACAAGGAGCAATTCAACTGGCTCGCGCTCAGAAATTATGACGATACCAAAGTATTCGACGGCGAAAGCCGGACATACAAGAATATCTTCAGTTCCGTCTCGTTGATCCCGTTTCTCCGTATCGACAATTACAATACGAAGAACAGCGGGCTCGATTTTCTGAAGCCGGGATTGTATTTCATCTCCTCCGACATGCTGGAGAAATTCAATATGTTCGGCGGTGCGGCGATCAACCATATTCTTGAACGGGATCTCTTCCTGATCTTCGAATATCGCGACAGGGTTCTCGGATTCCACCATCTCGGACTTCATCCGACATTTTCACTCGAACTGTACAACATCACACGAAAAAGTACAGCCCGCTTCGGTCTTGGGCTGGATACAGTTTCGACCGGTACAACTCTTTCCCTTTTTGAAGTTGATCTGTTTATCAAGAACCATGTTATTTCACCATCCGATATTCTGACAATCGGCTTGACATACAGCAAATATTCTTCGGGATTTGATTTTTTTGTTCTCCCGGGAGATGCAAGTCATCCACCGGTTGCCGCATCTGCATCAAGCGAAGATTATTTCATCGGGAAAAATGTTTCGCTGCAGTGGAAATTCGATTTCATTGTTCCATCGCGGACACGGGAGATCAATCCGGTCGGGCGGACATTTTCCGTTCGGCTTGATAATGAGTTCAATAGTTTTATTAGGAGAGCAGCGGACGGTATTTCTGATTCATTAGAAATAACTAGCACGGGTGTAAAACTGAAATTGTTTCCGTACAACTTTCAACGATTGGAAGTGCGATATACGGAACACATCAAACTCCCCGCGTGGAAGCATACGCTCTCATTGACACTTCGCGGCGGGACGATCTTCGGTCCGCAAGTGCCGGACTTCTTCGATTTCTATGCCGGTGGATTGGTCGGAATGAAAGGGTATCCGTTCTATTCGATTGGCGGAAATGAGATCGCGACCCTCAACGTTGCTTATCGTTATCCCATCTGGGAAAATATCGATTTCAGGATTTTTCAATTGTACTTCGATCGCTTATACGGGGAATTCCATGCCGATATAGGAAATGCGTGGAACGGGCTGCCGAACATCCGGGACTTCAAAAAGGACATCGGCTTTGAATTACGCTTGGAAGCGTTCTCATGGTATGCCTATCCGACGCGTATTTTTTTCAACGGCACGTACGGGCTTGACAAATTTTCTCTTACGAAAGGAGGCGCTACGATACAGTACGGCAAAGAATGGCGCTTCTATTTCGGAATTCTTTTTGGTTTCGATTTCAGCAACGATATTACACGAATGTTGAGGGATCCCAATGGCGAATAAATTGTTTGGAATACTTTTCTGCGTGTGTACTCTTGTATCCGCAGGAGACAAAAAAATTACCGGCAATATCGAATGGGATTTGAGGAATGTTCTTCAGGACACGGTCGTACAGCGTAATGTTGTCTCCGGATATAATGAACGGCATCAAAATCCATTCTATAACAGTTTGTATTCGCTTGTCATACCCGGTACCGGTCAATATCATTCTGAGCGATATACCAAGGCAGCGATCTTCCTTGGTACTGAAGTTGCGTTGATCGCCTATGCGATCATCAGTGAGAATAATGGAGATAAGAAGACTGAAGAATTTCAAAAATACGCTGAAGCGCATTGGAGCGCGGAGCGGTATGCTCGTTGGATCGAAGCCCATGGCAAAGCAGATTATGGTCCAACATCCGTGACTTTTACAGAGAGCGATTTTGCGGCGATCAGAAACAATTATGATTTTTCAAAGATCAATGAATGGGAGCAAGGAGCACATAGTGAAGGATTTTCACATCAATTACCACGATTCAGAGAACAGCAATATTATGAATTGATCGGAAAATATCATCAATTCAAATTCGGATGGAGTGACTATCCGAAGGATGCAAACCAAGTACCGTTATCTGATAATGGTCAATACGACAACTATTTCGATGCTGAAGATCAGGTTAACGCGTATGCAACTGAACGAGCTCGAGCCAACGATTATTATTACGCCGCAAGTTTTGCCGCCAGCGTTATTGTTATCAACCACGTCCTCAGTGCGCTGGATGCTTACGTCTCGACAAAATCATTCAACAACGAAATTTCCGCAACGTTGGGTTTAAGACCTGTGGATTCGTACGAAGGGAAGAGACTGCTGTCGGAGTTGAAAGTATCCGTGCTACGGTGACCGTCACCTTGGAGGTGACGGTCACCTGAGATTCTTGGTTCTTCGACAGTTTAACTGTCGAAGAAGGCACCTGTCCGAGCGTTCAACTCTCGGACAACATGAGAATTACCTGAAACCCTTTACGGGGAATTACTTGTCCACCCTGAAAATATTTACAATACCCGCCGAAAAGAAAATTATATTCGCCAGCCACGCAGTCAGCAACGGATTCAGATCGCCGTTGTAGCCGAACACTTCGCTGATCTTCATAAATGCAAGATAGATGAAACAGATCGCAACTGAAATTCCGAATTGCAATGCCAGTCCGCTTCGCCGCTTGCCGAACGAAAACGGCACACCAAACAGCACCACAATGACGCTGGCAAAGGGGAATGCTATCTTTCCATGATAATCGACCATCCATCGCGCTACATCGTTACCGCTTTGCTGCTGCCGTTCGATGAACTCCTGCAATTCCGTGTAATTCATCTCGGCAGGTTTTTCGACCTTCTTGATAATATCCTTCGGTGAGAATGTGAGATCGGAGAATGTATATTCCGCGAACGGCATCGTCTGTTCACCGTTCGTGTGAACGATCCGATGTTTGCCGTTCTTTATCGTCCACTTTTTCGATGTACTGTCCCAATTGATCGATGAACCGTCCCATCGTTGCGAAATGGTGAGCAAGCGTTCGTCGCTGAATTCCTGCACCGACACACGGGTGCCGGTGTTTGATTGTCCTTCAAAGAACGAAATATAAATGATGCGGCGAGTCCCATCCTGCAGATAAATATTGGTACGGGCAATCGATTCGATCCCTTTTTTTTTTTTTTTCTGTTCGATCCCGAATTTCTGCTGGTTTGCATACGGGACCACCCATCCGTTAAAGTAAACCGAAACAAGACTCACAAACAGAGCAACACCGAGCAACGGTATCATGTACCGATAAATACTCATGCCTCCTGCTTTCATCGCAGTCAGTTCGTTGTTCGATGAGAGTTTTCCTGTGGTGAACAAGCTCGAAAGCAATATCGCAACGGGTGTCATCAATTTGATGATCTCAGGTGTAAAAGAAACATAGTACTGGATGATGATCGCTGTCTCAACATTGTTGTCGAGGAAATCGTCAAGATTTTCCATCAGGTCGATAATGACAAAGATCATTGTGAATGCAAGCAAGCCGAAGAGCGTTGTGAGAATAAACTGTTTCAGTATGTACCGGTCGAGGATTTTCACTGCTGCGTCGTTTCAGAATCGCTGAAGAGCGTCGTTTGGAGTTTTTTCGGTATGAATTTGCGCCACCAGGTAAAATTCAATTCGATATTTTCTTTCCCGATCTTGTATGTAAGGAATATGCCCAGCACACCGATGAACATGTTTGCGATCCACATTCCGATCCATGGCTCTATGATCTGGCGGTCGGCAAGTTTTTCTCCGCCGATGAGTGATGACCAGTATAACAAAAAAAATCCGAGACTGAGCGACGCCGCGATACCGAAACCGCCGCGACGCGCCATCACACCCAGCGGTGCTCCGACAAGGATGAAGACAAAACAAGCGACGGGGATCGAATACTTTTTATGGATCTCAACCAGATACTCGCGTATCTGTTTTTGCTGGTACTCGAGGTTCGAAATTTCCGAATCGATATTGTTTCTGTAAAACATCAATTGGCTGCTCATTGTTGAATACTGTTCCACATTTTTCCAAAAATCTTTTTGTGATGATTGTGGAGAAACGGAACCGGAGAATAATTTTTCATGGAGTCCCTGCGTGTACCCGTCAAACCGATTTTGTATCTCGCGGATCAATCCGGCAAGGCTGTCCACCATGTACCGCATTTCGCCGGAACTCAATTCTCTGTCGCCGCGTGTAAAAGCATTGATAGCCGATCGTTCAAAGTCGAATCCTTCTGCGCGGGTGGTCAATCGCTGCCGTTCGAATTTAACGATGCGGTACATATTCGGTTTGGTATGATCGATCTCGTGAATTTCACCGTCGTACAGATCCATAACCAATTTCCGGTAGTCGCCGGAAAACGAGAGCGATCCGTGTTTTGCAGTGATCACCGTATTCTTATTCGGATCTGCATGGTTGTAGATCGTGACCCCTTCGAAGTTGTTCGACTCCTCGAACGTTTTCCTCACAAGCATACTATAGCCGGGCATATCCTGATTGAAGAGTCCCGGGATCAGAGTCAACGTCGGTTTTTTTCGTCGTATGTCGATCGTGAGTGTCTTTGAACGATGGTTTGCTTCGGGGAGTACTTTGTTGTTGAACTCGATCATTGCGTATGTCACCAGCAGCGACATCGCGATGACCGGAGCCATCATTCTCACGAGACTCATTCCGCCTGCTTTCATTGCCGTGATCTCATTCGTTGAAGCCATGCCTCCGAATGCCATCAATGTTGCTACAAGCACAGCCATCGGCACTGCGAGCACGACCATCCAGGCAAGGTTGAGCATCATCAACTCTGCGATCACTGCACCGCTCAATCCTTTTCCCACCAGTTGATCCATGAATTTCATGATGAATTGAAGGATGAACAGGAACATCAAAATGAGAAATGAGCCGATAAATGGGGCGGTATGTGCCTTTAATATGTGCAGCGACAGTTTCACTCTACAAGATACCGCTCATTCGGCTTGACAATCAAGACGAAATTTATTTTTTTTGTAACGCACTTTATCACCAATAAGGAGGAATAATGAAGAAAGCTCTCAAAATTGTCGCGTACATTGTCGGAGGAGTTGTTGTGCTTGTGCTGATTGGATTGCTGTATCTCACAACCGCATTCCCCAAAGTCAGTCCGCCGCAGGAACTGACGATCAACGCAACACCGGAAATGCTTGAGCATGGAAAATACCTTGCGAACCATGTTGCCGGTTGCATTGACTGCCATTCGACACGCGATTGGACAAAATTTGCCGGACCGGTTGTTCCCGGTTCCGAAGGAAAAGGCGGGGACAAGTTTGATGAAGAAACAGCGGGAATGCCCGGAACATTGTACGCACAAAATATTACTTACGACCGGAGTCACGAGAGACGGGAGAGCACTCTTTCCGATGATGCCGTACCTTGCGTACAGTAATATGGACCCGGAAGATGTGAAATCAATTATTGCATACATTCGCACGTTGGAACCGAAGGAAGGATCGTATCCTGCGGCAGATCTGAATTTCCCGTTGAATTTAATCGTCCCAACGATTCCGCACGACGCGACGCCGATGGCGAAACCGGACTCTGAGGATACATTGAAGTATGGTCAGTATATTTTTACAATTTCCGGATGCGGCGATTGCCATACGAAACGGGAAAAAGGAGAACCGGTTCCCGGCATGCATCTCGCAGGAGGATTTGAATTCCGTTCGCCCCTCACCGGCGATGTCGTCCGCTCTGCAAACATCACGCAGGATCACGAGACTGGGATCGGTTTGTGGACAGAGGAAGTGTTCGTTGGAAAATTTACTGCGTACCGCGATTCATCATGGAGGAATAAACCTGTGAAAGCGGGAGAGTTCAACACCGCTATGCCGTGGCTGTTGTACGCCGGAATGAAAGATGGAGATATCAAAGCGATCTTCCGATATCTGAAGACCGTTCCACCCGTAACGAACAAAGTGGAAAAGTTTACGGCGAAACAATAGTCTTATATCTGAATTCTTTTTCACTAAAAGCGAGGCTTGCTAAGCCTCGCTTTTTTGTTGATATTCGATTGTTATCAACAATACGGAAACAAAAAAAATGAAAAAGATAATAATCTTTGCGGCATTGGTTTTTATTTCACAGAGTATTTTTTCTCAGGATAGTACAGCGGTCAAACATCCGTTCGGTATTTTCCTTGAATTTAGAGGATACATTGATGAGAAGTTATGTTTGAAGTATAAACTCACTGCAGATGATTGTGTCATTACACAATTCCAAATCGGTTCGAGTGTCTTCAGGAATTCATTGGATAAGCCATATTATGCTACGGACGGTGAACAGAATAATTACACATTTTTGATCGGGTACCAACGAACAATCGGAATATTTGATGAAGTAAATTTAACTTTGCAAACCGACGTTGAACGGGAATGGTCAAGAAGCATACGAACGGAAGGTGTTTATAAATTCGATGAGATCAGTCGTATGCAGATCTTCCAATACAACGTTGATGTGGAAGAAAGAACAATAAATCATCGATTCAAATTTGGAATGGGAGCAGAACATTATTTAACGGATCAAATTTCATTGGAAATCCAGAAACGTGTGTATTACGAGATCACGAATCGGCATGCGACCGACGCACAACTTCCACCAAATGATTTCAAGAGTAATGAATTTTTCTTCGAAAGTTCATTCTTGGTTATCACATATTATTTTTAGTCTATGAACAAGATCCGTTACGGCATCATCGGTTTTGGGGCATTTGCAGAACGCGCAATTATGCCGGCGATCAGGAAATGTGAAAATTCCGAACTGGTCGCCATTCAAAAGCGGTCGTTGGATATGGCGAAGTGGAAAGCGGAGGAGCATGGCATTCCGTTGTACTTCGACTCGGTCGATCGATTAGTTGCCTCGCCGGACGTTGACGCTGTATTCATTGTTTCCGCGAATGGCCAGCATCATCCCGAAACATTGTTTGCTGCAAAGGCGAAAAAACATATACTCGTTGAAAAACCGATGGCGTTGAATGCAGCCCAGGGGAAAGAGATGATCGAAGCATGCAAAAGTACAAATGTGAAGTTCATGGTTGGACATATGCTTCGGTTTTCGCCGTTGATTCGTCGGATGAAAGAGATTGTCCAGTCCGGAATGATCGGCGAAATTTCATTTGCCCGTTCCGAATTTATTTACGATGCAGGAATGTCGCAGCGCGGCTGGTTGTGGGACAAACATGCGGCGGGTGGCGGACCGCTGTTCGATATCGGCATCCATTGCCTTGATTCGATACGATGCGTTCTGGACGATACCGTCGCTTCTGTGCAGAGCATGATGAGGCATGCCGACGGTGCGAACAAAGTTGAAAAGACGAATGTTATGACGCTGCGGTTTTCAAAAGGAACGCTTGCGGCTGTGTACTCTTCTTTTGAATCATCCTACCGGCAAACGTACATCGAATTTGTCGGCACCAAAGGATCTCTCTCGGCATTTTATTTTACGCCGAGCAATACGCCTACAACACTTGAGATTAAATTCGGCTCGCAGGGAAATCTTTCAGACGTTAAGAAAGAAGAAATATTTGTTCCCGACCTTTACCAATTGGAAGTGACACATTTCTCCGATTGCATTCTCAACGATACTCAGCCATTGGTATCTGCAGATAGCGCATTGCACAATCAGGAAGTCCTCGATTTAGCCCTCAAAAATAGCGTATAAAATCGCTTTTACTACTTCTCATTTTTTCTTACATTGCATCCGCATTAGTAATTCATCAAAGAATGAACTAAAAGAAGAGAATGAACAACAAAAAAGTAAAAAGAATTGGAATACTGACGGGCGGCGGCGATTGTCCCGGATTGAATGCGGTTATCCGTGGTGTTGCCAAACCGGCGATGAACGATCACGGTCTGACGGTGGTGGGCATTGAAGACGGCTTTGAAGGATTTGTTGAAGGGCGTATGCGCGAATTGACGCGTGACGATATTGCAGGAATTATCGGGCTTGGTGGTACGATACTAGGTACTTCCAACAAAGGGGACCCATACCATTATCCTGTCGAAGGATTGAACGGCATCGAGATCGTCGATGCGTCTACGAGAGTTGCAAAACATTACAAGGGTTGGGGGCTGGATTGCATTATTGCAATCGGCGGCGACGGAACGATGCATATATCGAACAAACTTGCCGAGATGGGAATCAATATTATCGGCGTTCCGAAAACCATTGATAATGATCTCGATGCGACCGATCAAACATTCGGATTCGATACAGCTCTTTCGATCGCGACCGAAGCAATTGACCGATTGCACACAACGGCATCCGCGCATCATCGCGTGATGGTGATTGAAGTGATGGGACGATATGCAGGTTGGATCGCACTGCAGGCAGGTCTTGCAGGGGGTGCCGATGTCATTCTTATCCCCGAAATTTCATTTAAGTGGGATGTCGTGATGCGGCGCGTGATTGAACGCAGTACGCGTGGCAACCGCTACAGCATCGTCTGTGTTGCAGAGGGGGCGAAAGCTGCCGACGAAGAGATCGTTATCAAAGAAACAGATATTAAGAGAACTGATCCGATTCGTTTCGGAGGCATCGGCGAACATATCAGCCGTCGCATCACTCAGGAAACAGGTTTGGAGACACGCACAACGATTCTTGGACATTTGCAGCGGGGTGGGAGTCCTACCGCATATGATCGTGTGTTGGCAACGCGGTACGGCACAAAGGCGGTGGAACTAGCCGTCAAAGGTGAATTCGGGCGCATGGTAAGTCTCAAAGGGGTTCACGTGACAAGCGTTGCGATCAAAGATGCGATCTCGAAACAGCGTTTGGTTCCTGTCAGCGGCGAAATTATCACTTCTGCGCGGAATGTCGGAACGAATTTCGGCGACGAATAACTTGTAGCGTTGTAACCAATCTTCGATGCCGGGCTCTTTGCGTATTGTGAAAGACTCGGCATTGATTTTTTACTGACGAAATTTCAATGCAGTCATTTTGAACCGTGAGAATCTTCGCAAAGAGTCCGGACGGGAAGAAATACATCGACAGTGAATTTCTGTTGAATGCGTACTGCAACGGCTTTTTTCCGATGGCGGACGGGAAAGATGGAGAGATCCACTGGTTCTCACCGGAACGGAGAGGGATCATCCCTCTCGATGGATTAAAAATCTCCCGCTCGCTCCGTCAAACTCTTAAGAAAAATATTTTTGAGATTCGTGTCGACAGTGATTTTGAAGGGGTGATGAGACGTTGTGCGGAGAGAGAGGATGTGTGGATATCAGAATCGATCATCGAAAGTTATCTCCGGCTCTTTCGGTTGGGGTACGCTCATTCAGTTGAAACCTGGAATGACGGAAGATTGGTCGGCGGATTGTACGGCGTGGCGATCAACGGCGCGTTCTTCGGCGAATCGATGTTCAGCCGAAAAACGGATGCTTCAAAAGTAGCACTGGTTCATCTGGTTGAAAGATTGAATGAACGCGGTTATACGTTGCTGGATGCTCAATACGTCAACCCACATCTTGCGACACTCGGCTGCATTGAAATATCAAAACAAGAATATCTTGCATTCCTCACTTCTGCATTAAAAAAGGAATGCACATTTATCTGACTCCATGAAAGTACTTCTCGAAACGAAATTCCCGACATTGAAATTCCTCAAACGCGGAAAAGTGCGGGATATTTACGATGTCGGTGATCATCTCCTGTTCGTTGCAACGGATCGCTTGTCAGCATTCGATGTGGTGATGCCGCAGGGAATTCCTAACAAAGGAAAAGTTCTTACACAAATCTCTGCATTCTGGTTCGAGCAGACAAAACAGATCATTCGCAATCATGTTGTGTCTACCAATGTTGATGAGTTCCCATCCGAATGCACACCGTATAGAGAAGATCTGCGTGGTCGCAGCATGCTGGTCAAAAAGACAAATCCGCTTTCTGTGGAGTGTATCGTTCGCGGATATATTTCGGGATCAGGATGGCAGGATTATAAATCGACCGGTTCGATCTGCGGCATCAAACTTCCTGCTGGGCTCGTTGAAAGCCAAAAACTTCCCGAAACGATCTTTACCCCTTCGACAAAAGCTGAGATCGGCATTCACGATGAAAATATTTCGTTCGACGAGATGGTAAAGAGGGAGGGAAAGGAGATTGCGGAACAAGTCCGATCGAAGGCGATCGCAATCTTCGAGAAGGCTGCCGAAATTGCCGAATCAAAAGGAATCATTATCGCAGACACGAAAATGGAATTCGGATTGAGCAACGGTTCATTAGTGCTTATCGATGAATTATTGACGCCCGATTCATCCCGATTCTGGCCTAAGGAAACATACCAACCGGGGAAGGCACAGAACAGTTATGACAAACAATTTGTGCGCGATTATCTTGTCTCAATCAACTTCAACAAAAAACCGCCGGGACCGATGATGCCCGAAGAGGTCATCTCAAAAACATCGGAGCTGTATAAAAAGGCATTATCTCAATTGACGGGAAAACATGTAGAATGAAAGCGTTGTTTTTTTCATTTGTGCTGCTGGCGCAGTTCGCGCTGTCACAATTCGGATATCAAACCAATCAACTCCCCCTGGATACGCTGGCAAGCATCAGCACGCAGGTGATTACCGCAAAGGATTTTTTGGAACGGTTTGAATTGATGCCGTGGCCGCAGAAGGATGTAAAATCGAGGATCGAATACACCAAACTTGAATTCCTCTACTCACTCGTTGCCGAAAAATTGATGGCAATGGAAGCAAGCGCCCAGCAGATCGGGTTTGATTCAGCCACACAAAGCATGCAGTACAATCTTGAGCGTCTCTTTGTCAGAGATGAATTTTATAAAAGGGAAGTGCTGCCGAAGATAGAGATATCGAATGCCGAGATCCAAAAAGGTCTGTCCCGGTACGCATATGAAATTGAAGTCGAGATCCTCGGCGTACTCTCAAAAGCAGAAGGGGATTTGTTCTTTAAAAAATACAAACAGGCAAAAAACAAACGTACGATCCTGAAATTGTTTTACGATTCTCTGTATATCCCTGTCGATACGGTTCAGTTGTCGTTTGGCTCTGCAGATCTGGCGTTAGAAGAAGCGGCATTTACAATCGATAAAGACAGCCTCTCTAAACCTGTTGAGTCGTCAATCTACGGGACAGTGATGCTGCGATTGTTAAAAAAATATACCAATCCGGAGTATGCAAAATTCAATCGGCAGGATCAGGCGCACAAAGTTCGGAATATCATAAAGGGAAGGAAAGAAGATTCGCTTGCGACAAAGGCGTTCGTTTCGGTGACCGCATCGCAGCGTGCCGAAGCGAAACCTGACCTTTTCTTTATGCTGGCGGATACGATCCACGCATTGATGAGTCTCGATTCCAATGCATACAGAACTAAGAATGTATATATGCTTTCGGGCGGTTTGTTGGACGATATTCAAAAGCGTCTCGTCGCCTATCTTCAAAATGAATTTGTCACCTTTGCATCCGGCGCGCCGATGACATTCGGAGAAGTGTTGCTGGGATTGAGCAATAACTATGTCGTCTTTCCAAACCTGCAAAAAGAATACGTGCAATGGGTGCTGAACAACAACATGAAGACTGTGATTCAAAATGAACTGCTGACGCGGGAAGGGTTGCGAAAAAATCTTCAACAGTCCGAGAATGTGCGCCACGATCTTTCCACATGGATGGATAATCGGCGCAGTGCGCTCCTGCTTCGTAAGGTCATTGATACGGTCAAAGTCTCTGAAACTGAGATCGAGGAAGAATATCAAAAAGATCCCGCATTCTTTGGGGCGACGATGCTGGTACGGTTGCGCGAAATATTGGTCGACAGCATCTCATTGGCAAAAGGATTGAAGGAAAAACTCAAACGCGGAGAAGATTTTGCGACGCTGGCGAGAAAGTATTCCAAACGGAAAGAGTGGACGAAGGATGGCGGGGAGTCCGTTCTGACCGATATCAAGAATCTTGGCGAGCTGGGAATGTTTGCTGCAACAGCAAAGATCGGCGAAGTGGAGGGACCATGGAAAATAAAAGAGGGCTTGACGATATTTACAGTGCTCGAACGAAAGGTGATCGATGATTCATTACGGATGAATTTTGCAGAGACAAAACGCACCATCGAACAGAAACTATTGGGCGTGAAACGTCAAAAAACACTGGATCAGTATATCGGAACCCTTGCGAAGAAATACGGTGTTACATTGAACGAAGCGAATCTTCGCAAAACATCCACATCCACCAGCAGCATGTTTACATGGCGTCATATCGGGTTTGGCGGCAGGATCGTGGCGGTACCGCAGGTTTTGCGGCAAACTGAGTGGGTGTATGAGTGGCTCCGCCGGGAAAATCTGAATCAATAATTTTGTACATTAATAAGAGAGATCATGGCAACCTTAAACACTGAAAACATACTGACTGCGCTCCGTGCGGTAAAAGATCCCGACCTCCACAGGGATATTGTGACATTGAACTTCGTCAAAGATGTTGCAATCAAAGGTTCGGACGTCGCATTCACGATCGAATTGACCACCCCTGCATGTCCTGTAAAGGATGAAATGAAATTACAGGCGGAGCAGATCGTTCGGTCCACATTTCCCGATGCGAAGAATGTTACTGTAACGATGACAGCGAGCGTGACGCGGCGTTCAAGCGTTCAACAGGCGCCGATCTTGAAAGGGGTCCGGAATACGATCGCAGTTGCAAGCGGAAAAGGCGGGGTCGGGAAGTCGACGGTTGCGGTGAACCTCGCCGTCGCGCTTGCGCGTGAAGGGGCGCGTGTCGGTTTGATCGATTGCGATATTTACGGACCGAGTATTCCATTGATGTTCAACATCAATGAGAAGCCGATGATGCACAATCAGAAACTTGTCCCGCTGGAAAAGTACGGAGTGAAAGTAATGTCGATCGGTTTCCTGGTCGATCCATCCCAGGCGGTGATCTGGCGCGGACCGATGGCAAGCGGAGCTGTGAAACAATTCATCACGGATGTTGAGTGGGGAGAACTTGATTATCTTATCTTCGATCTTCCCCCGGGTACCGGCGATATCCAATTGACGCTTGTGCAGCAGATCCCGTTGACCGGTGCGGTGATCGTGACAACGCCGCAGGAGATGTCTCTTGCCGATGCGCGAAAAGGGATGGCGATGTTCCAAAAAGTGAATGTGCCGATCCTGGGTGTCGTTGAGAACATGAGTTACTTTGTCAGTGCGGGCGGCGAAAGAGAAAATATCTTTGATACCGGGGGCGGAAAGAAAGTTGCCGAACAGTTCAAGGTACCGTTCCTCGGCGAAATACCTATTTACACCAAGATACGTATCGGCAGCGATTCCGGCAGACCGATCGTTGATTCGGAGCCGGGGAGTGATCCTTCAAAAATATTTTTGACGATTGCCAAGAATCTTGCTGCACAGATCAGCATCAGCAATTTGTCTTCCCAATCGGAGCCGATCGAGATTTCAATCGGTACGAATAATTAATGCATGGAACAATCGATCACAGACAGGGTTCAATCATCTCTTAATTCCATCCGTCATTATCTTCAAGCGGATGGGGGTGATGTTGAATTGGTGCGAATCACCGACGACGGATTCGTCGAAGTGAAATTGACCGGCGCATGTGTCGGCTGCCCCATGTCCCGCATGACGTTACGCGCCGGTGTTGAGCGGCGTCTTCTGCGCGATATCCCCGAAATAAAAAGAGTGGAACAGGTGTTGTGCTAATTTACTGTTTCAACTGCACTTCCCGAACGCTTTTCTCTTTTATCTGCAGTATCCTTCCCTGTGACTTGCGTACAAGGTCGTAATTGTGCGTCGTCATCAACACGGCAGTCCCTTTGTGGTTGATGTCAAGCAGGAGTTTGAGGATTTCGTGCGATGTGCCGGGATCAAGATTGCCGGTCGGTTCGTCTGCTAAAATCAAGAACGGCTCATTGACAAGTGCGCGGGCGATGCAGACGCGCTGCTGTTCACCGCCGGATAGTTGATGCGGCATGGCATTCCTTTTGTGTCCCAAACCGACCTGCGTCAACACCGTCAGCACCTTTTTCTTTATCTCGTCCGATGTTGCACCGGTAACATGCAATGCAAAGGCGACATTGTCATACACATTTCTATCCTCGAGAAGTTTAAAATCCTGGAAGACGATGCCGAGTTTTCTCCTCAAGAGGGGCACTTCATTCGATTTAATAGACTTTGATGTGTAGTCGCCGATGTGGACGATGCCGCGGGATGGTTTCAAATCCATGTATAATAATCGGAGCAGGCTGCTTTTGCCGGCTCCCGATTCACCGACCAACGATACGAATTCTCCCCGTTCGATGATGAAATTGATTCCCATCAGTATCGTATGATGGTCATGTGCAACGTAAACATCTTCGAGATGAACGAGCATTATTTTTTCCGTCGTTGTGCAATGGATGATGCGAGTTGAATGGCTGCAATCATGCTTCCGGGATTGGCGATCCCCTTTCCGGCAATGTCGAACGCCGTGCCGTGATCCGGTGAGGTGCGAATAATTTTCAATCCCGCAGAATAGTTCACCCCTTCATCGAACCCGCTCATTTTCAGCGGGATCAATCCCTGATCGTGATACATTGCCAAGATCGCGTCGTATTTTTTGTATGCGCCGGAGGCAAAAAATCCGTCTGCAGAGAAGGGACCGACCACATTGATTCCTTTTTCTTCCCCCTTTTTAATTGCGGGAATGATGATTTCCTTTTCTTCCATTCCAATTGCACCGTTCTCGCCGGCGTGCGGATTCAATCCGAGTACCGCGATTGTAGGAGATGAAATCCCAAGATCGTTCTTTAACGAGCCATTGATCGTCTCCAGTTTCTCCAGAAGCCTGTCGAGAAAAATATTTTCCGATACTTTTTTGATGGGGATATGTACTGTCGCCAGCGCAACACGCATTGTGTTGGTCAGCAGCATCATTGTGACTCGCTCCGAACGGGTAAGCATTGCCAGCATCTCGGTCTGCCCGGGAAAATTGTATCCTGCGTAATGCAGCGCCTCTTTTGAAACAGGAGCGGTCACCATCGCATCGACCTCTTTTTCCAAACATAATTTGATCGCCCGTTCAATGGCGCTGCCGGCACAGACCCCCGCGTCGGGTGAGGTTTGTCCGATCTGCAATTGTTTGATTGTCACTTTGTGAACATCGATGACAGGAATTGAGCCGCTTTCGAATTTTATTTTTTGATTTTCGACTTTGGTGAATTCTATACCGATCTTCAATTTCTTTGCGTAGTGTTCGAATATTTCGTACGAACCGATCAGGACTGGATGGATCTCTTTTTTTATCGAGGGATGCGTGATGCTTTTAAGAATTATTTCCGGACCGACTCCGTTAAAATCTCCTATCGTGATTGCGATGTTGGGTTTCATTTACTTTCTGCGAGTTTGTAGTTCCCTTGTTTGCTTTGATCTTCAAAGACAAACGTCTTTTTTAAATTCTCATATTTCCATACCTCTTTTGGCGTGCTGTTCGGGTAGAGAGAGCGCTCCGTCGAAGTTGGTTTGCCGTACAGGATGTAGATCTTCCCTCTGTCGGTCAGAGAGCCGTTCGGTTCTTTCAATGTTCGGAATGCACCGATCGAATGATCGACGCGGCGGTAGAACTCGGTCATCATCTCATTCATTGCTGTTGCCGGAGTAGGATCCTTCTTTTTCCAGAACTCTTCAAATTTTTGGATGCGTGTCTCTCTCGATCCGCGGCGCAACGTTGAATAATCATCTTCCGTCAACAGATATTGGAGCGGATATGTTGCAATGTCAAGGTCTGTCAACGACACGGGCATATCCAGCCACCGGGTTGCAAACAAGATCTTCGACGCAGGAAGGTCATTGATGGTTAATGATATTTCATATCGTCCTTGCCGCAGTTGTTCCCCATTGACGGGAATAAAATAGGCATTCAATTGATCGGTCGGGTGCAATGCTGCGATAATCGAACCATTCTGTTTTTGGAAATGTGGCTTCGACGCTTTGAACGAAATGCATTGGACAGTCGTATCAGATATTTTTTCACGGTCAGATTTATCTTCGCCGGTGATCTGTTGTATTGAATACCGCGCTGTTGAAAGGTCGTTCCTATCCGAGACGAACAGGAATCCAAAATTCTTTGAAAAGAGCACATCGCCGCTCAGATTGAACATGGTAAATTCCGGAGTTCCGTTGTGATCGCGAAGGACAGGGATGAATGATGAATTGATATGATCGTTTGAGGCAGGAATCACCAGCATGCGGTTGATATCCGGCGACATCCGTTTCGATTCTTTGTCTTCAACCCTGAAGAGGATTGTGAATTTTCCCTGCGGCAGGTTGAACGACATGAATCCCTGTTTGAAATTCTTGCGCAGTTCGGCAGGAGAATTTGTCTCTGAAGAGAGATCGATTGTTTCAATCCTTCTTGCAATCGAATTGCCGGTGGAATCAAGAATCTCAGCGACTGCATCGGCTTTTGCTCTGAACAATTCTGTTGCAGAATTGGCGGAGCGAGTAAACACAAAAAAATCATTCCTGATGCGGTAGGGGACGATGACAGTATGTGAATCTTCTATCGAAAGTATGTAGTGTGCCTCTACATAAATCACTTCACCGCTGGTCCGCTCGCGCACGATCGATTCCTGCGCCCGTACAAAACCGGCAAAAAAACAACATCCCCACAATAACAACGATAATTTTTTCATACTCTGAATGCTCCTCATTTCGGATGTAAGATAACAAAAACGGGGGAAAGGATGAAAGGGAATCTTCAGACCACTATTCGAAAAGAGTGACCTGTTTTCCTACTTCTGCGCCATGCACTTTCATATAAGGGAAATTTTTGAGGATCGTATACCCCATCCAATCGACCGAAGTATTCTCACCGTGGACAAGAACGATCATACCGGGGTTTAATCTCTCGACGATGGATAATAATCCGCCGCGGGTGCTGTGCGCAGAAAATCTGAACCTGTCGATATTGCATCGGACGGTTTGCGGTTCGGAAGTTTTTGTAAGTTGAATAAGATCACCTTTGTTCGCATGGCGAATGCGGAATCCGGGCGTTTCGGGATCCATATAACCGACAGTGAAGATGGCGCTTTTGGTATCTTGCAGCCACCTTTGCGCAAGTTTGAATGACATCGTACGTTCGATCATCATACCGCTTCCTGCGAGGACGATGCAATGCTGGCGGGAAAGATCTTCGATCTGTTCGATATCATAGATATCTTTTTGAGGAACATCGTCCAAGACAAATTCCGGATCATTGTACGGGACAACGAAGCGATTTCTGTCGTACACTTTGCAAATTTTTTTCCCGACACCGCCGGTATAGATATCGACCTTTGCAAGCGATCCTTTCACCATTTGTCTCCATAGGATCGCAAGCATCTCCTGCACTTTCCCCAATGCAAAGACCGGGATAAGTACCGAACCGTTATTTTCAAGAATGTTGTTCGCCGAACGTGTGAGCCGTGTTTCTTCTTCATCGCGGGAGGGGAATAAAGAATCTTCAGTTGCACCGTGAGTGCATTCTAATATCAGAACATCGACCTTCATGTTCGGCAGGATCGCTCCGGGAAAAATTGCCTGCTGTTCCAGGTTGATGTCACCTGTATAAAAGATTGACCGCCCGCCGTGTTCAACAAGGATCCCCCCTGAACCTAGAATATGCCCTGCATCATGGAACGATGCAGTAACCGGATCCCGGCTGTTGTGGCGATATCCATTGACTGTGAATTGTTCAGTGTAAGCGTGCCACTCGATGCTTTGAATTAACAGGTCGATCTCTTCATGCGTGTATGGTCGCAATTCAAGATGATCTTTTAACTGCTCGGCGAGAATATTGACTGTATTGTGCAGTGTCAACTCCGCGACTCCTCGCGTTTGCGGCGTCGTTGCAATGCGGATGTACGGATGATGCTGCACCAAATATGGCAGCGAGTCGATGTGATCCTGATGTGCATGGGAAATCAATGCCACATCGACATTCTTGTCGCGGATAAGATCAAAGTGAGGAAGTGAATCAAGTCCTATTTTACGGGGATGGGTGCCGCTGTCGAGGACGATCCCGGTCCCCTCGACATCGAGATAGTAACACGAAGCGCCAATATCGTTTGCACCGCCAAGAGGAAGGAATGAGATCATGTATTAAATTTATCGCTTCCTGATCACTTCCTCAACGGCTTTTTGAAATTCCATGAAGGAATGTTTTCCCCGTAAGAAGTGTGTTTGTTTTCCGTTCTGGTCATCGATGAATGTTACAGGAATTTCCCCGCCCCACTGCGGGTCGAACATTGAAAAGAATTCGTCCTGGTCGGCAAAATCGGCGACATAGAGCTTGAATGGCACATTCATTTTCTTTAAGAAAGGAAGAATCTTCTCTTCAATCTCATCAGGGAAGTCCGCACTGATAGCGACAACGTCGATCTCCGTACGCTCGTTCGATAATCGAATAACATCGGGAAATTCCTCAACGCATGGCTTGCACCATGTTGCCCAGATATTGAGGAGAAGTGGTTTAGAATTCCTTTCGGATATCAGTGAAAGAAGTTTCTTCCTGTCAATAGGTTCGACTGTTTGAGAGGCGAGGGACAAAGGGAGCATCACGACGAAGAAAAAAAGAACGCCGAAATGAATTCGGCGTTCAATTGAAAATTGTTGCGGCATTATTGTACCCGCTTGATCGTGCAGCCGAATGCTTTCGTATCTTTCACGCTTACAGGCTTCCCGGCAAGTACCTCATCCAGAGCAGCACGCAAATCTTTGGATTTGATATTTGACTCACGTTGTGAATCGTCGATACGACCGTGGTATACAACTTCCCAGGTTGACGGATTGACAATGTAGACTTCAGGGGTTCTTTGTGCATCGAGTTTATCCGCGATAATATTATTCACATCCTTCAGGATAGCGAATTCAAAGCCGTGTTCTTTTGCATGCGATTTGATGTCGTCAACGGATTCAGCTTTGTTGGAGTTTATTCCGACAATAGCGACTTTCTTTCCTTTGTAATCATTGTAGAGTTGATTGTAGCGTTCATTGTAAGCATTGGACACAGGGCATTCGGTTGCAATGAACATCAGGATGATCGCTTTGGAATCCTTGTAATCAGTCAACGATATTTTTTTCCCCGTATAGTCATTGAGAGTGAAATTCTCAATTTTTGCTGGTGCTCCGGCGATAATTAGTGCCGTTGAAACAATAAGAAGAGTCGCCGTGATTGAGATCCGTTTCATTGCCGTACTCCTTACATTGGTGTTAGATGCTGTATTTATCAATGATATCCTGCGTGATCTTTTCCGCCCGCTGTGTTTTAAGGTTGATCATCGTGTACTCGAACAACCCATCCACACACATCTTGCCCGTTTCTTTCCTTACTATTTCAAACAGCACATCAACCCCATTTAGTTTCATTTCTTTTATTTGAGTCTTGACAATTGCAACATCTCCCAATGCCATAGGACGTTTGAAACGCATTGTACAGCCACTGACGACCCACCCGAATCCGCGGGCTATGAATTCATCCATCGGCATTTTGTAGCAGCGGGTCATTTGATCATAGCGTGCTGCAAGTACATAATCAAAATACTTCGAATTATGGACATGATTGTTCATGTCGATATCATCCGGACGCACGATCAGTTCGGTTTCAAACTTCGCATACAATTTCTGGTTTTGCATGGGAAAATCAATCCACGATTGTTAAGAATTTTTCCATTGAATCAAAAACTCCGTTAACAAACGAACTCCGACGCCGGATCCACCTTTGGAAGTATATTCCTTGTCTGATTCCAGTATCGCGGTACCGGCGATGTCCAAATGTACCCATTTGTAATCACCGATGAATTTTTTCAGGAACCAGCCTGCCGTGATCGCACCCGCCCAACGTCCTCCGACATTCTTCACGTCAGCAACATCGCTTTTGATTTGCTTTTCATACTCATCGAACAATGGCAATTGCCAGACTCGTTCGTATGTTTTTTCTCCCGAATCTCTCAAGGCATCCATCACGCCTTGATCGTTCCCCATCATTCCCGTTGCGTGCTGTCCGAGTGCAACGACGACAGCGCCGGTGAGCGTTGCTAGATCGATCACAACATCCGGTTTGTATTGCGACGCATATGAAAGCGCATCGGCAAGTATTAATCGTCCTTCTGCATCGGTGTTGTCTACTTCCGAAGTCTTTCCGTTGTAGTGACGGATAATATCTCCCGGCTTGAACGCAGTGCCGCTCGGCATGTTTTCGACGGAGGGGATCAGTCCGATCACGTGACGCTTCAATTTCAACTTCGCGATCGAATGGAATGTCCCGATCACCGCAGCGGCGCCGCTCATATCCATTTTCATTTCTGCCATACTTGCCGCAGGCTTGATCGAAATTCCGCCGGTATCGAATGTGACTCCTTTCCCGACGAGCACGACTGTCCCTTGCTTCTTGAACTGCTTTCCGTATTCCATAATGATGAATCGCGGATCGTTCTCGCTTCCTTTGCTGACGCCGATGATACCTCCCATACCGAGCGATTGGATCTTCTTTTTATCGAAGACATTCACGGAGAAACCGAGTCTGTGTCCAAGTGCCTGTGCATCCTTTGCGAGTGTTTCGGGATAGATCTCATTTCCCGGTGCATTGGCAAGATCGCGGGTATGGATCGTTCCTTCGGCAAGTATTTCACCGATGATAACTCCTTGCTGAAATTCTTTCAGATCGCTTGGAGTTGCCGGAACGAACGATACATTCTTGATTTTCTTTCCGTTTTTGTCATCAGAGATATATTTGTCGAACTTGTAGAGAGAAAGAAGAATTGCTTCGCTCATGGCAACAGCAATTTCTTTTGCTGAACCTTTATTGACATCCGGTGCATGCATTGTGATCGATTCGATCTTCAGTGCTCTTCCTTTTTTTGCGGCAGCAGCAGTTGCTCGCCGCAATTTCTCAATTGTAAATTTCTCGTTTTCTCCCATCCCCACGAGCAGCACTCGCGGAAATTTCTTGTCATTAGTGTAGAGGAGAACCGATTCTCCCTCTTTACCGGAGAATTCATTATTTGCAAACACATCGACCGCTGCGGCAGGGAAGTTTGTCTTCAATTTTTTTATCGACATAGTAAAGAGTTGCTCATCCTGACAGATAAAAAATGCTGCAAGATCGGAAGGAATCGGTTTCGTTGAGACGGTAAGTTTCACATTTCTCCTTGTATGTTATTTCAAAAACTCTTTTGCCTTTTCCAGGACGAAAGGGATAATTGATTGGAGCGTGGCTTCTTTCACCCTTGCACCGGCGGCATTTTTATGTCCTCCGCCGTCAAAATGCTTTGCTAATTCATTAATCGGAATATCTCCTTTGGAACGAAAGCTTAATTTCACCCCGTGTTCCAATTCCATAACGACAATACCGATAACGACGCCGCCGATGCTTAACACGTACTGCGTCAGATTATCAACATCTGATTCTACTGTTTTCGTTTCAGCGAAGATCGAACGGGGGAGGGTCATCACAGCCACTTTTCCGTTATGGTGAAGATCGATGGAGGTCAACGCCTTTCCCAACAAATGCAGTTTGTTGATCGGACCGCTTTCGTAAATTTTTTGGAATATCTCGTACGGTTGGGCGCCCCGTTTCAGAAGATCGGCTGTGATGATGTGCGTTTCAGGATCGGTTTGCGGGAATCGAAACGATCCCGTGTCGGTCATAATGCCGGCGTACAGTGCCTCTGCAATCGGTTTTGTGATCGCAGTATCGTTGATAGATTTCAGGATGATATAGAGCAATTCTGATGTGGCGGGTACGTGTGTGTCGATGATGTTCAGATCGGCAAATGATTCATGGTCGAGGTGATGGTCAATGATGACCTTGTATGCTTTGGACCGTTCAAACGCCGGCTGCAATGCTTTAAATCGTGAAACGGAATTCGTATCGAGTACAATGAAGCAGTCAGCATCAATAATCGCCTGCGTATGCTGCTGTGCATCGTAGGGGGTTATTGGGAATATTTCGTTCAGGAAGAGGAGGTTATCCGGCGTTTCGCTGTGGTTTAACACATGAACAGTTTTCCCCGTCCCGGCAAGGTACCGTGCGAGCGCCACTTCGCTTCCCACTGCATCGGCGTCCGGATTGATGTGGGTTGTCAGTACGAATTTTTTCTTCGCTTCAAAGATCGTTTGCAGTTGTTTAATTTTTTCTTTCATCGTGTAAAGTTATGAAAAAATGTTCGGGCTTCAAAGGATGAAGTAGCGCAGTTGGTCTTTTTATTGACTATATTGATACAGAGGTAATCAGTATGGAAAAATATTCAGCAAAAATTGTGCATGAAAAGAGCGATCCGACTACATGGATCATCATTGTTTACAAAAAGGGATTTCCCTTCAAAAAGAAGATATTGACGAAATGGTTTACCAGCGAAGTGAGCGCGAAAGCATATTTGAATCAATTGAAATACAAATATAGTTTAAAATGAAGAAGCCCGAGTAAATCGGGCTTCATACTGCGTTTTTTGCAATGGTTCTATTTCTCGCCTTTGTGAATAACGCCGTATATTTTAGTACCGTCCTTAACCTCAAAGGTTACGGTTTCATTTTGCCAGATGACTTTGTTTCCAAGAATTTCTTTAATCCCCACTAACTCATATCGAACTTGATTCACTCCAAGTTGTAAGACTTCCACTGAAGATTTTAATCCTTCAAATTTATTTTCGAGTGATTCAAACCGATTATTTGTATCAATTCTTAAACCTTTGATTTCTTCGAGAATTGCCTGCAGAATTTTTTCTTCCATGGTTCCTCCATTGGTCACTCCATAAAAGTAATAAAAAAAGGCGTATAGTCAAACACGCCTTTTTTTATTACATCTTGTAATCTATTATCTATAAATCTACTGAATCACCCACGTATCGCCGCTGTTCAGCAACTTCTCCAAAGATCCCTTTCCGCGTTTCGAGATCGCTGAATCGATCTGCTTTTCAATCTCATCTTCGTACCGCGGACGATCGATTGCCAGAAAGATCCCGAACGGTCTCGGTACATCATGATTATAGGTCATGTTCGCGAGGATGAATGCAAGCGTCGAATCTTTTTCATTGTGAATAAGAAGATCATTTGCGGAATGAACTCCGTCTTTCAAGGAAACGACAACAGGGGAGAAGCCGTCAAGTTTGATTCCCTTGTCGCTTTCTTTTCCGAAGACAAGCGGCTTTCCATGTTCTAAAAATACGACACTGTCGGACTTCGTCTCCTTTTCTGTGAACTGGAAGAATGCGCCGTCATTGAAGACGTTGCAATTCTGGTACACTTCAACAAAGGATGTTCCTTTATGTTCGGCAGCGCGTTTTACGATCCCCTGTAAATGTTTCGGATCGCGGTCCATTGAACGTGCTACGAAAGTTCCCCCTGAACCGAGCGCAAGCGATGCGGGATTGAACGGCATATCGACAGAACCGTACGGTGTTGATTTCGTTACTTTTCCGAACTCCGATGTCGGTGAATATTGTCCTTTCGTCAATCCATAGATCTGGTTGTTGAACAAAAGTACATTTACATCCACATTGCGGCGGAGAAGGTGGATCATGTGATTGCCGCCGATGGAAAGTCCGTCGCCGTCACCGGTTACGATCCAGACACTCAGGTCAGGCCGTGCAATTTTCAATCCCGAACCGATCGCTGTTGCGCGTCCGTGAATGCTGTGAAAACCGTATGTCTCCATATAATACGGAAAGCGGCTTGAACAGCCGATGCCTGAAACAAAGACAACCTTCTCTTTCGGCACATTGAGTTCAGGCATTGTGCGTTGAACCTGTGCGAGAATTGAATAGTCACCGCAGCCGGGACACCAGCGGACATCCTGATCGGAAGAAAAATCTTTTGCCGTGTATTTCACTTTTGAAACCACATCGTGACTGATTGCGTCATGAACAAGCGTGCTCATTATAATTTTCCTCCTAAAATTTCATCAATTTTTTCTTCTATTTCGATGGAACGGTACGGTAATCCCTGCACCTTGTTCAATGCGATTGCGGGGACAAGGAATTTGGAACGAAGGATCTTTATCAGCTGTCCCATGTTAATTTCCGGAACGAGAATATGCTTGAAGTTATACAGGATCTCACCGACATTCTTTTGAAGAGGGTTGATGTACTTTAAATGGAGTTGCGAAACCGATTTCCCTTCTTTCCGTTTTCGTTCCACAGCAGTCTTGATCGTTCCGTACGTTCCACCCCAGCCGACAACAAGCAATTCTCCTTTTTCGTCACCTTCAACCTGAGCGAGGGGAATATCGTTAGCGATCCGTTCAACCTTTTCAGCGCGCAATCGAATCATGCGTTCGTGGTTTTCCGGTTCATAGTTTACATTGCCGGTCACATCCTGCTTTTCCAATCCGCCAATGCGGTGCTCAAGTCCGGGTGTACCGGGAATTGCCCACTCGCGGGATAATGTGATCTCATCTCGGCGGTAGGGCATGTATCCGTCAGGATCGGTCCGGAATTTCGGGGCTATCTCGGGAATATCTTTTACAGATGGAAGGAGCCACGGTTCCGAACCGTTCGCCAAATATCCGTCAGTTAACATCATTACGGGAGTCATATATTTTAGTGCAATGCGGGATGCTTCGACAGCAGTGTTGAAACAATCGCTTGGTGTCGATGCTGATATGACGGGAACCGGCGCTTCGCCATTTCTTCCGTACACCGCCTGAAGCAAGTCTGCCTGTTCTGTTTTTGTCGGAAGACCTGTGCTCGGTCCGCCGCGCTGCACGTTGACGATGACAAGCGGCAGTTCGACCATCACAGCAAGACCGATCGCTTCGGTCTTTAATGCGACTCCGGGACCGCTTGTTGTTGTGAGCGCAAGCGAGCCGCCGAATGCTGCACCGATAGCACTCGTAACTCCCGCGATCTCATCTTCTGCCTGAAATGTCTTCACGCCGTAATTTTTAAACATCGAAAGTTCATGAAGAATATCGCTCGCCGGTGTGATCGGGTATGAACCGAGGAAAAGATCGAGATTCGCTTTCTCTGCAGCGGTAACAAAACCGAGTGCAGTTGCCTGGTTGCCCGTGATGTTCCGGTACTTTCCGGGAGTAAGCTGAGCAGGCTTTACTTCATACTTCACGGCAAAGATGTCTGTCGTCTCAGCATAATTCCATCCCGCCTTCATCACTCGTGTATTCGCTTCGATCAGCTCAGGCTTCTTCTCGAATTTTTCTTTGATCCACTGTATCGTACCGTCAACGGTACGATTGAACATCCAATACATCATTCCCAGTGCAAAGAAATTCTTCGTTTTATCGACGATCTTCTGTCCGAGATTCATGTCGGCAAGAGCAAGATTTGTCAATTTGGTAATATCGACTTGGAAGACCTGATACTTTGAGAGCGATCCGTCGGAAAGAGGACTTTGTGCATATCCTGCAAGTTTCAAATTCCTGTCGCCGAAACCGTCCGTGTTGACGATGATGATTCCGCCGTCGATCAACGATCGTAAATTTACTTTTAATGATGCCGCATTCATTGCAACCAGGACATCACAATGATCGCCGGGGGTGTTGATCTCTGTTGCGCCAAAATGAATCTGGAATCCGCTGACGCCGTACGTGGTATCGCGCGGAGCTCTGATCTCTGCGGGGTAGTCGGGAAGCGTGCTCAAGTCGTTTCCCATCGCAGCGGAGGTGTTTGTAAATTGTCCTCCGGTCAACTGCATTCCGTCTCCGGAATCGCCTGCAAAACGGATGGTGACTTCATCCAATGTGCGTGTTTGTTTCTCCATATCTCATGCCTTTGTTAAAATGAAATGTACAATTCGGTGTACATTATTAATGAAAGTATATTACGACAACTCATTCAGAAACGGGAACCATCGCGAAAGATAACTTGCGATGATGGTCAGATAATTCGTTATCATCAACACACCGACCGCCACAAGCATCACACCGCCGACCACTTCGATCGTGTGAAAATGTTTCTTCACGCGATCGAAGACATTGAAAAATTTGTTGATGCTCAACGCTGTGAGGAAAAAGGGAATGCCAAGCCCCAGCGAGTACACGAACAGAAGCACTATCCCTTGAAACACCGTCTCTTGCTGACTGGCAATTGCAAGTATTCCTGCAAGGATCGGACCGATGCACGGTGTCCATCCAAATGCAAAAGCCGAGCCAACGGCAAACGAGCCCAAAATGCCGAGTTTTTTATCCTGTAGATGGAATCGTTTTTCATAATTAAGAAAACCGATCTTAAAAATCCCAATCATGTGAAGCCCGAAGATGACGATGACCCCCCCGGCGATTTTGCTGATGAGGGTGAGGTTCTCATTCAAGAATTGACCGATCGACGTTGCGGCGGCACCCATCAATACGAACACGACCGTAAAGCCGCCAATAAAAACAAGAGTATTGATGAGCATCGAACGCTTCGCTGCGGCATCATCACCCGTCATATCCTGCAAAGATTTTCCGGAGATGAATGAGATATAGCCGGGGATAATCGGAAGCACACACGGCGAAATAAATGATAAGAGTCCGAATGCGAATGCAGTGAGAATGTTGATATTTTCAGAAAACATAGAATCCCTTTGTTTATTTAATGTATTGATTTGTTGGACACATTTCAACGTACAATTGGGTGAATTGAAGTTCATCCGCTTTGTATAACAAAATTATATCGAAATGTGTTACCTATACGTGAGATGCAACGAAACATTGTCAAGAACGCACTTTTAAAATAAAAAAACCCGCTTTCATCAAGCGGGTTTTTCTGATTGGTGTCAACTGACTGCTGATAACTAACGCTACATCGGCAACATAATAGTGTACGTTGTTCCTTTTCCCTCCTCTGATTGCAGCGAGATTTTTCCCCCCTGTTTCTCAATGATCTTCTTTGCAAGTGCCAGATCAAGACCAACACCTCCGCTTTGCACCACTTTGACGAACGGTTCGAATATTTTCTCCTTGAATGCATCCGGGATGCCGCTGCCGTTGTCGCTGATCGTGAGAACGAGTTTATTATCTTTTGTATCGGACTCCAATTTGATCATCCCGCCGGCAGGAACATAATTCGCAGCGTACGAAATGATATTATCCAATGCCCGCGCCGTTCTTTCAGCGTCGATCACTGCGGAGGAATCGTAGTTCGGATTTACGCTGAATTGGATTTTCTCTTTATCAAGATCGGGTTTCACGCTGGCTGTGACGCTGCGGAGAAGTTTGCCGATGCTTGAAAGTTTCTTATCCACTTTGATATCGCCGGAAGTGAAGTCGATAAGATCCTGCGTCATCCTGTTGACAAGCTGCGCAGCTTCTTTTGCTTCGTCGAGCAGTTCATTCTTCTTTGCGGGGTCAAGTTGTGAACTCTTGATCTCTGTGATTGCAGATTCAATCTCCTTTATCGGTGCTCTGAAATCTTGTACGAGTGACGCGGCAACCTGTCCGACTGTCGAGATACGCATCGCATCCTGACTCTGTTTAAGGGCGCCCCGCATAGTTACGAATGCCTGCGCAAGTTTCCCGACTTCATCATTCCCTTCGGGAAGTTGGAGGTCGCTGCTCATATTTCCCGTACCGATCTCTTGCGTTGCTTTCTCCAATTTTTTTAACGGCGACTGAACAAGCGAGCGGAAGAAAAGAAATCCGATGATGATGACGACAAACGCAACGCCGCCGCTGATCGATGCTGCGCGGAGAGAGTTTTCCTATCTGCACATCATGACATCGCTGGCATTTCTTTTCCGCTTTGAACGGGATCATTGCACGGAAATTGTCGCCGATGCGTACCCATTTCTGTTGCCCGGTTGCAAGTACTTCGTTGCCGTACTCATTATCGTATTCATCTTTCTGCTGTGCAAGGACGACACGCTCCCATAAACGTACTATCCTTGTGCTGTCCATAAAATCTTCTGCGAGATGAAGTTTGGCGGTATCGATCCGGATATACAGATCGTTCAACTCCGCTACTTTCTGTACGCGTTCAAGATACTTGTCATCAACGATCTGGCTTTCAACCATCATGTTGACGAGCGATTCACGTACGATGTGTGCCTTCTGGCTCGCAGATTCCAGTGCCTGCGCCTGCATCTGCTCTTCCTGGTACATGTTGTTAAGGTACACGCTGACAGCGATACCGACGACAAAGATCGGCACGAACGTGAGAAACAATTTGGCTGCAATACTCATATTGCGAAACATACGAAATTCCTCCTGTGGTGGGCTGGTCAAAAATAAGGAAAACGGATTAAATATCAATAGATACAACGAAAGGAAATTGGAACCGGATTGCTGCGGAATGTGTTCAATCACTTGGATTCAGCAAAAATTTTATGTTGATTTGTATGGTATATCAGGAGGAGTAATGTCGATTCGTCCGGTAAAACGAATAGTTCAAGCCCAGCCAACATTGGAAGGTGCCGGTGTTCACCTTCGTCGGGCATTTGGTTTTGGAAACACCAGTGATTTTGATCCCTTTCTTCTTTTTGATGATTTCAGGAATGATAATCCCGAAGCATATAAAAAAGGATTTCCCTGGCATCCACATCGTGGTATTGAAACCATCACATACGTTCTTGCCGGTGCTGTCACACACAGCGACAGTCTCGGCAACAACGGCGCATTGCGTTCCGGCGATGTGCAATGGATGACAGCAGGCAGAGGAATTCTTCATCAAGAAATGCCGTTCGGCGATGAGCAGGGAAGGATGCACGGCTTTCAATTGTGGGCGAATCTCCCGTCGTCGCTGAAGATGACATCACCGCGGTATCAAGATGTGAAGTCGAATGAAATTCCTACGGTGACCGACGATGACGGAACGGAAGTTCGAATCATCATCGGTGACTTCTGGGGAAAGAATGGACCTGTGGACGGCATTGCTGCCGATCCGAGATACCTCGACGTGTACGTTCCGCCGGGGAAAAGAAAAAAATTGAAAGTGGAAGTTGACCGTCACGCCTTTGCATATATTTTTGACGGCGAAGGAACTTTCCGCGATGCGTCGCAGCCGCAAGATGTCCGAAGGGAAGTGCTGGATACGAACGGCAACGAACGGCTCGAATGGTCGGGAAATCGTTCGCTGGTTCTTTTCGATAATGGCGATGAAGTTTCAGTTCAGGCAGGAGATAAAGGAATCCGATTTCTTCTCGTCTCCGGAGCGCCGTTGAATGAGCCGATCGCATGGGGCGGTCCGATTGTGATGAATACTGAAGCGGAGTTGCGGCAGGCGTTCACCGAATTGAGGAACGGGACGTTCATTAAATGAATCGAAACCGTTCAATATAAAATTGTCGTTGACTTCAACTTGTGGTCTCTGTAATTTGAGCACATATTTATGGAGATAGTTCATGCAGGCAAATATTCGAAATGAAATAAAAAATCTCAGTATCTCGGAGCGTATTCTTTTGGTAGAAGAAATTTGGGATAGCATTGCAAAGGAAAATGGAGCATTTGAATTGACCCAATCCCAAAAGGATGAACTTGATCGAAGGTCGGAGGCATTCAGGAAAAATCCTCAATTAGGGAGATCGTGGGAAGAAATTAAATCGGAATTCATGCAACGCCGATAATATTCAATGAATATTCTTTTTCATCCTGACGCAGAAGGAGAGTTTAATGATGCGATTTATTGGTATGAACAGCAACGGAAAGGGTTAGGAGCGGATTTTTTTTTGTGTGTTGATGAAGCACTAGAACGAATTAAGAAAAATCCAACCCTATACCCAACAATCAACAAACAAATTCACCGATGTATTGTTCATAGATTTCCTTTTGCAATTCTTTATGAAATTGAACACGCTGATATAAAAGTTCTTGGTGTGTTTCATTCTAAGCGTAACCCACAACGTTGGCAAGAACGAAAATAAAAAGCGGACGCACGCCAGCTTTTTTATTTTAATCTGTGAATCTGTTGTTTACTTCTTTCTCTTCAATGCCTACTTCATTCCGTTGTGCGAGAGTTTAACTCTCGCACAGGATCTTCTTCGACAGTTAAACTGTCGAAGAACAGCAAAACAAAAAACCCGCTCATTGAGCGGGTTTTGTTTAACATCTAAATGTCTGATAATCTTCCTCGACCATAAAGGTCGAGGCTACTTCTTCCTCTTCAACGCCTTCTTCACCTTTGCAAACTTCTCTTTATTCACCCGGTTGTAAGTTTTCAACCCTAAACCGTAGATCTTGATGAATCCTTCCGCCGCAGTATGATCGAACTGATCTGCAACAGTGTATGTTGCTAGTTTCATGTCATAAAGGGAGTACGGCGATGTGCGTCCTGCAATTTCGACATTTCCTTTATAGAGTTTTAATTTGACGAGTCCTGTAACATTTTTCTGGGTTTCGTTGATGAATCCATCCAGCGCTTTCTTGAGCGGCGAGAACCATGTTCCGTTGTAAATGATGTCTGCGTAGTCATTGGAGAGTTTTGCCTTGTAGTGCATCACTTCTTTGTCCAGTGTCAGCCGTTCCAATTCACGGTGTGCGAAATGCAGCGTGACAGCAGCGGGTGCTTCGTAAATTTCGCGGGACTTGATGCCGACGAGACGGTTCTCGACAAGATCAAGACGCCCAACGCCGTTCGCACCGGCTATCTCATTCAGTTTGTGAATGAGCGAAACGCCGTCCATTTTTTTCCCGTTCAGACTTACCGGAATTCCTTCTTTAAATTCAATAGTCACATACGTCGGTTTGTCGGGTGCATTTTGTGGAGAGACAGTGCGGGTATATGCATCTTCCGGTCCGACTTCCATCGGATCTTCAAGAATGCCGCACTCGATGCTCGTTCCCCAGATATTTTCATCAATGGAATACGGGCTTTCTTTTGTTGCCTTTACAGGGATTCCGTGTTTCTGGCAATATTCAACTTCCTCTTCACGCGATTTGAATTCCCATTCACGCAGCGGTGCAATCACTTTTATTTCCGGTGCCAGCGCCATCACGGTCACTTCAAAACGGACCTGGTCGTTCCCTTTGCCTGTGCAACCGTGGGCAACATGTGTGCATTTTTCCCGTTGTGCAACTTCTACCAATGCTTTTGCAAGCAGCGGCCTGCCGAGTGATGTTGCCATCGGATATGTATGTTCGTACAATGCGCCCGCTTTCAGGGCGGGGAAGATGTAATCGTACACGAATTCTTTTTCAAGATTCTGCATGAAGACTTTCTTCGCACCGGATTTATATGCTTTCTCCGGTACACCGATCAATTCTTTTTTCTGTCCGAGATTTCCTGTAACGGTGATGACGTCGGCATTGTATTTTTCCTGAAGCCACTTAACGATGACGGACGTGTCAAGTCCGCCGGAATATGCGACTGCTATTTTAGGTTTTTTCACAATACGTTTCCTTTGTATGGTTTTATGAGAATAAGAGTTCTTTTAAATATTTTTCAATTGATGCAATTTTTTTAACGGATGCAGGCGTAACAAACACGGTGTCGTCACCGGCAACAGTACCGAGTATCATCGGATTGCGGAGCGAATCAAGATACGACGCGACACCCTGTGCACGTCCGGGAAGTGTCCGTATGACGATCAATACTTCATTATGTTCGACAGATGAGACCTCGCGTGTTACAAGAGGAGTGATCTTTGTTTCTTCATGGTGACCGTTGATCGTGTACTGCATCCCTTTTTCGGTATGGATCCTTGAAACGCCGAGTTCGGCAAGATCGCGGGAGAGCGTAGCTTGCGTAACATCGAATCCCCGCTTCTTCAGCAACGCGGCGAGTTCTTCCTGACTTGAGACGACCTGACTTTGAATGATCTCTTTTATTACAAAATGTCGTTGTAGTTTGTTCATATGATTTGGAACTGCGAATCGTCTTTTGAGTTGATCGAACGAGCATCATATTTTCCAATCAACTTTGCCATGATCGCTTTTTGTACGTGCAGCCGATTCTCTGCTTGATCGTTCACGACGGAATTCTTTCCGTCGAGCGCCTCGTTTGTTATTTCTTCGCCGCGATGAGCGGGGAGGCAGTGCATCACCAGGACATCTTCTTTTGCGTGACGAATCAATGATGTGTTCACCTGATATTCCCAGAAATCGTAGATTCGCTTTGTTCTTTCTTTCTCCTGTCCCATGCTCGTCCACGTATCAGTATAGACTACGTCCGCTTTGTTCACTGCGTTTTTTGGGTCGCGGATGATCTCGATCTTGCTGACTTTCGCGCTCTGCGCCTTATCGAAGAGCGTTTTATCCGGTTCATATCCGTGGGGAATTGCAAGGGTCAAATGGAGTGGGATAATGGAAGAAAGTTCAAGCCACGAATTGAGGATGTTGTTCCCATCACCTACGTACGCAATTTTCACATGGTCGCGCAATTTTTTATGCTGCCGTATTGTATAGATATCGGCGAGAATTTGACACGGATGCGAAAGATCGGAAAGGGCATTGATGACAGGGACCGTCGCATGTTTTGCGAGATCGAGCAGCAATTGGTGATCGAACACCCGGGCAACTATTCCGTCGTTGAATCGCGAGAGGACATGCGCAACATCGAGTGCGGATTCACGCGTTCCCAATCCGACTCCGTCATCGGTCAGGAATATTGCATGTCCGCCCAATTGGATAATTCCCACTTCGAATGAGACGCGAGTCCGCAGTGATGGTTTTTGAAATATTGTCGCCACCGTTTTACCGGCAAGCGGTTTCAATTCTTTTTGCGTCTTGAGCGAATCGGCAAGGGAAAGAAGTTCGAATACTTCTTCTTTTGTCAGATCAGCAATGGATAAAAAATCTTTCTTCATCTTTTTGTATTCTTTCCCGGTCTATTCTGGCGGGATTAATTTTGACAATTCTGCAATCTTGATAATCTTGGAATTATAATACTAGTTCCGTTCCAATTCCTTCATCGGTAAATATCTCGAGAAGAAGGGAATGCTTTTTCCGTCCGTCGATCATATGGACCTTTTTGACCCCGGAATGCAGCGTGGAAAATGCCGATTTGATTTTCGGGATCATGCCGCCGCTGATGATGCCGTCGCTGAACAGTTCGCGTGCATATTGTTCGGTCAGCGTCGAGACCAACTGCTTATTGGCGATGACACCTTCGACATCGCTGAGGTAAACGAGCTTCTCCGCTTTCAATGCGGAGGCGACTGCTGCAGCAGCAAGATCGGCGTTGACATTAAAGATCGTTCCGTCGGTCCCGACTCCGAACGGCGCGATCACCGGCATCAATTTATTTGTGAGAAGCATTTGGAGGAACGGAATATTCACATTGACAATTTTCCCGACCAAACCGATATCCTCGCCATCTTCGAGATATTTTTCTGCAGTGAGAAGTGTGTTGTCGACACCACTGATGCCGACCGCCTCGCCGTCGTTCTGATTGATCAGATTGACGATCTCTTTATTGATCTTTCCTGCGAGAACCATTTGCACGACATCGACCATCTTTTGATCGGTAAAGCGATGCCCGTTGACAAACTGCGTCTCGATCCCAAGTTTGTATGCAGTGTCGGTGATCTCTTTACCGCCGCCGTGGACGATGACGATATTGATGCCGATCTTTTTCAGTATCGTGACATCCTTCGCAAACCGCTGCTTCAGTTCCGTTTCGGTCTGCGCGGCACCGCCGTACTTTACAACAAATGTTTTTCCCTCATATTTTTGTATGTAGGGGAGGGCTTCAATTAAAATTTCTTCTTTGGATTGCATAATGATAAGTCAAAAGTGTTAAGTTAAAATCAAAATAGTCACTTGCTAATTTTTGACTTTTAACTTCTATACGATGCATTTATTCTAACATATTCAGCGGATAAATCGCATGTCCAGAACGTAGCGGAATGTTTTCCGCCGTTCAAATCGACAGTGATCGTAACTTCTTTTTTCTGCAAGATTTCTTTCGCCTTTTCTTCTGAAAAATTGATTTCGTAATTCCTCCCGAGAATCCTCATGTCGTCAAAAAATATTTCAGCGTGCGCGGGATTGAATTTAATTCCCGATCTGCCGACGGCAGCAAGAATTCTTCCCCAGTTCGCATCTTCGCCGTGGATCGCCGTCTTTACAAGTGGGGAATTGCAGATTGTGCGGCAGGCGATTTCCGCATCGGCGACACTCTTTGCGCCGGTGACCGTCACCTCGACAAATTTGGTCGCTCCTTCACCGTCCTTCACGATCATCTTTGAAAGAACAACCATAACATGTTCCAATGCGGAAGAAAACAGCTTATAATCCGACGTTCCTTCTTTGATCTCTTTGTTCTCAGCTTTTCCGTTGGCAAGTATAAGTGCCATGTCATTCGTACTCGTATCGCCGTCAACCGTGATCCGGTTGAATGATTTGTCATTTGCCTGTTTGAACGTTTTTCTTAACAGGGGATAAGATATTTTTACGTCTGTTGTTACAAATGCCAGCATCGTTGCCATGTTCGGGGCGATCATGCCGGATCCTTTTGCGATACCGCCAATCCGCACAGGAACTCCGCCGATCTCGATTTCCACCGCGAATTCTTTCGGGAACGTATCGGTCGTGCAAATCCCTTCGGCGGCGTCATCGTTCCCGTCTTTGCTCAGAATTTTTGCCGCTTCATAGATACCGAGCGTCATTTTATCCATCGGCAGAAATTGCCCAATGACTCCGGTGGAGGCAACCAACACCTGGGATTCCTTAATGCTCAGCGCTGAAGAAACAGTAGAAATAGACTGTTTAGCATTCATCATTCCCCGCTCGCCTGTACACGCGTTCGCGTTACCGCTGTTAACGAGAATTACCCGTGCCGTTTTGGAGTTTTTCAATTGCTTCTGATTGAGCGTAACACACGCGGCGACAGTAGCACTTTTTGTAAATACGCCTGTTGCGAGCGCGGGTACTTCGGAATAAATCAAAGTAATATCTTTCTTCGATTTTTTTATTCCGGCACGAACGCCGGAAGCGATAAAGCCCTGCGGCGCACAGACGCCACCGAACACCGTTTTTATTTTAAGGTTCTTCATAAACGTGAGTTAGTGATTATAAAAGACTTTCTGTTTCATCAAATCCGAACATCAGGTTCATATTTTGGACCGCCTGCCCGGCAGCGCCTTTCACAAGATTATCGATCACTGAGAGGAGGATGACCTGATTATTCCGTTCATACATTTTCCAGCCGATATCGATATAGTTCGTGTACTGTACATTCTTTATTTCAGGTTCCGCATCGCCGATCAGCCGGACAAAGGGAGCTGACGTATAATATTTTTTGTACGAGGCATCGAGTATATCGTTTGTCAGACCGGATTTTGGCGTAACATAAATTGAGGAATAAATTCCCCGTGTGATCGGGATGAGATGTGGTGCGAACGTTACCGTTGAGTCCTTCCCTCCGAAATCTCTCAATACGGTCTCGATTTCAGGCGTATGTTGATGAGTCCCCACTTTGTATGCTTTTACTGATTCATTGACTTCTGTGAAAGAGAGATCGATTGACGATTTGCGTCCTGCACCCGAAACGCCCGACATCGAGCTAATGGTGATTCCAGTCGGCTCGATAAGATTCTCTTTTACAAGAGGCAGCAACGGCAGCAATGCACTTGTAACGTAGCAGCCGGGATTCGCAATCAGTTGTGCCGGGATTATTTTTTTCTTATTCCATTCCGGTAGCCCATACACAGCTTTCGGAAGATATGCTGCTGCCATATGCTCATGTTTGTAATATTTCTGATAGAGTGTAGTATCCTGCAATCTAAAATCGCCGCCGAGATCGATCACTTTCTTTCCTGCATCCACTAATGCGGGGACGTAGTTCATCGCCTCGCCCGATGGGAGTGCGATGAAGATGATATCATCAGATTGAATTTTGTCGAGAGCATATTCCTCGTACGTCAAGGTTCCCACATAAGTCGATCTGAAAAGCGGGTACAGTTCACTGACTTTTTTCCCTGCAGATGAATTGGCAAAAACTCTTGTCACATTGATCTGAGGATGACGCAATAAAATGGAAAGCAATTCCGCTCCTGAATATCCCGATGCGCCAATGATAGATGTGTTCTTTTTCATGTTGCATAAATATACATTCAAATGAATAATTATGCAATTCAAAAATTTAAAATTCTTACCCCCTGCTCTGTCATCCTTCACTTTGGAACGCCCCAAATTTTCCGTATCTTTATGCAATTCACTCCATGAGAGTCTCTCTTTGGTAATTGTTTATTGAAAATTGGTAATTGAAATATGGGTTTTAATTGCGGTATCGTCGGTCTCCCAAATGTTGGTAAATCAACTCTCTTTAATGCAATCACAGCCGCCGGTGCAGAGGCGGCTAATTATCCGTTTTGTACGATCGAGCCGAATGTCGGAGTTGTCCTTGTTCAGGATGAGCGGATCGATAAACTTGTAAAGATTTACAGTTCGGTGAAGATCGTTCCGTCGTCGATCGAGTTTGTGGATATTGCAGGACTTGTTAAAGGGGCGAGCAAAGGAGAAGGACTCGGCAACCAGTTCCTTTCTCACATTCGTGATGTTGATGCGATCGTGCATGTGGTTCGGTGCTTTGACGATCCGAATGTCATTCACGTCGACGGGAGCGTCAACCCGAAGCGAGACATTGAGGTAATCGAGACAGAATTGATCCTGAAAGATCTCGAGACGATCGACAAGAAAATTCAAGATGCAGAACGCCGCGCAAAGAGCGACAAGAAATCGAAACCTGAAGCGGATTTTTATATCAAGGTGAAGGATCATCTTTCTACCGGAAGGCTTGCCCGATATGCTGCCGTGCAGAATGATGAAGAGAAGGTATGGCTCCGCGACATGCACCTGTTGACAAATAAACCGGTCATGTATGTATGCAATGTTCACGAAAAGGAAATTACAGCCGGTAACAAGTATGTAGAACAGGTCCGGGAGATCGCCGCAAAAGAAGGAGCCAAAGTAGTTATTGTCAGTGCTGCCGTTGAAGCAGAAGTTGCTGAACTTCCTTTAGCAGAACGCGGCGAATTTTTAGAAGGACTTGGTCTGAAGGAGTCCGGTTTGCAGCAAGTGGTACGTGAGGGGATGGAACTGCTCGGCTTGATAACATTTTTCACCGCCGGTCCCAAAGAAACACACGCGTGGACATTACGGAAAGGTGCACTCGCACCGGAAGCTGCGGGAGTGATCCATACCGATTTTGAAAAAGGGTTCATCCGTGCTGAGATCATGAAATGCGAAGATCTCTTCCGTTTAAAGACTGAAGCAGCGGTCAAAGAGAATGGCTTGCTTCACGTAGAAGGGCGTGAATACGTGATGCAGGATGGAGATATTTGTCATTTTAGATTCAATGTATAAAATTCCAAGCACCAAATAACAAAATACAAATAATATTCCAAATCCAATTTTCAATACCAACAGTAAAACATCTGTTCACAATTTTGAGGTTGTATTTTGGAATTTGATATTCCGAACTTGACACTTTGGAATTTACGCGATGCAATTCTGCCCGAACTGTAAGACTGAATATACCGACGAAGCGGATCTGTGCGCCGAGTGCGGAATTCCACTTGTTGATAAACTACCTGAGCCGGAACCGATGGATGTGTGTGACGAGTGCGGAGTCGACATAGGGTTGGATTCGGATTTTTGTCCTTTCTGCGGAACATTGTTCGCCGAGGATCAATACTCATGCACCAAACATCCGATCGCCGTTGCAACCGGAGTCTGCGTTATTTGCCAGGAATTATACTGCAATGATTGTCTTACGAAGAAAAACGGGAACTATCTTTGTGCCGATCACAAGGAGGTTGAAGTTTCGGAAGGATGGGCGGTGATCTTTAAAACCGGCGATTATATCGAAGCGGAGATCGTTCGCGGAAAATTAGAGAATGCCGGCATCTCCACCAATCCCCGCAACGTCGGCAACATTGCCACACTTGCCGACGGATTCATCGACAACTCGCTCGGCAGGACTATCTTCAAATACCCGGTTAAAATTTTTGTTCCGACAGAACAGTACTTCGAAGCACTCTCCGTAGTGTTGGAATATCATCCCGGCGATGTCCAAGAATAACATTAAACTCGGCACGGACGGCTGGCGCGCTCTTGTCGGCGATGTATTCAATGAGCACAACGTACAGAGAATAGCGGAGGCATTTGCAAAACATCTCAACAGCCGCTCTTCATCGGAACACACCGTCGCGGTCGGCTATGACGGCAGGGTAGATTCAAAACGATCTGCCGAACTCTTCTCCCACATTCTCTCAGCGAACAATATTCATGTAATCCTTTCCGACAGGATCATTCCAACACCTGTATTGTCATACACGACGAAACATCTCAACTGTTCGGCAGGAATCATGATCACTGCAAGTCACAACCCGTCGACGTACAACGGTATCAAGTTTAAAGCGACGTACGGCGGACCGCTGACAGGCGAAGAGACGAAACATATTTCGCAGCTCCTTTCGGATGATCTGGAAAACAAACAGAACGATGCATTCATTGTGAAAAAGAATTTTCTCGACGATTACCTTACACATATAAACACAATGATTGATTTCAATTCGTTGAAATCGTTCGCTGCCGATCCCAGAAATACAGCAAGTGTCATTATCGATTCGATGGGAGGCGCAGGTCAGACGATACTTGAAGATATTCTTGTACAGCACGGATGGCGGGCTCAAACGATATTTGGAAGTCCTGAACAGAATTTCTACGACCGCAATCCCGAACCGATCGAAAAAAATGTCGAGCCGTTGAAGTATAATGTCAGCGTTACAGACAGCATTCTCGGCATTGCAACCGATGGGGATGCTGATCGTTGTGCGGTCGTTTTTCCCGATGGGAGATGGATGTCGGTGCAGCAAACGATCCTGATACTGCAATGGCATCTCTATCATTATAAAAAAATGAAGGGTGCAGTAGTCAAGTCCGTTCCGGTTACGGATAAAGTCCGCTTGTTCGCCGAAAAATGGAATCTTCCGTTCTACGACGTGAATGTGGGGTACAAGAATATCACAGATATCATGCTGAAGACAGACTTTCTGTTCGGAGTGGAGGAGAGCGGGGGATTCGGCATACAAGGGCATTTGCCGGAGCGCGACGGGATTGTGTCAGGGTTATTGTTTTGCGAATTGCTGGCGAAGAGCGGAAAATCCTTATACGAGATCTGGGATGAGATTAAAATGGAAGTGGGGGACCTATTCTATAAAAGAATTGATCTTGAAATGGGAGATCGTGATAGAGTGGAAATCCTTCATCGCTGCGAGCTTTTTCATCCGTCCAAAAACCTCGAAGAATTTTTTGTCCACAGAACACGAAAACTGTATGACGACGACGTGCTTACCGGAATAAAATTTTCTTTTGGGGATTCACGGTGGCTGCTCATCCGGTCGTCGCATACCGAACCGATGATACGGATCTATGCAGAAGGGCGGAGTGAAGATGAAGTTGAACGATTGTTGAGAGAGGGAAGAAGATTGGTCCAGTATTAGTACGTCAATATTCTTATTCCGAACGAAATACCATATTCATCAAATGTACTCTCACGATCTATCCCGTATCTCCCGTTGATAAAAATAGATCTGTTCTCTTGAAGAGGGAACTCTACTTGTAACGCCAGACCGGTATTTGTATAGGGGAATACGTTCGTTCCGATCCAAAATCCCGGTGAATATGGATCCGGTTTCCAGCCGAAGCCCATTCTCAAAAATCCTTTGCCAGAAAGGAACGGTGGTTGGTCTCCCCATTTGCTCTCCAAGTAGAATTTATTTTGTGAGCCGAACCGGATCCCGGTTGTGCCGATCGAAAAATTTTCCCAATCAAGAGCAAGATCGGGATATATCAACGGTAGAGCTGTTCCGTCTCCAACGTAGGCTCCACCCAGTGATATGCCGATCCTGTAAGGACCGTCAAATTTTTTCCCTGAATAGAATCCGACATCAGCAAATGGCCGTTTGTGCGCACCGGAACAATCATGGTACACATATTGCCCGCCGCCGATACCGTACATTGATTCTGTATATGAGTATGATGAGTCAGGGGATGAGAATCCGACGATGTAAGGCGAAAGAAGGAGGAAAACAAAAAGCGGAGTTCCGTTACGCCGCTTTTGTTCGTGGGATGATTCTCTTGATCTCATACAGCGTTCCCCTCTGTCCGGCATCAAAACCGGATTCATGGATCAGTGAGATGCATTCTTCCGTGTTTGTTTTGTTGACGAAGTTTGCCGCTGCGTGGACATTCTCTTCAAGAAGAGTGCCGCCGAAATCATCCGCGCCGAAATGGAGTGCGATCTGTCCCGTCTTTTTCCCTTCGCTGAACCACGATGCTTGTATGTGATCAAAATTATCAAGATAGATGCGTGAGAAGGCGATCATTTCAAGGTACCGCTTGGGTGTTGCGTATGTCGGTATGATCTTTTCCAGCGGAGTATTCCCGGGTTTAAAACTCCACGGGACGAATGCGGTGAATCCGTGATGCTCATCCTGCAATTGCCTGACCACCTCCAGATGTTCAACGATATCTTCATCCTTTTCAAGATGTCCGTACATCATCGTTGCTGTTGTCCGGTAGCCGATCTTGTGCGCTTCACGCATCACGCTCAGCCAGTCTGCCGATGTCCCTTTTTTGCTGCTGATCTTCTTCTTTACGCGATCAGAGAGAATCTCTGCACCTCCGCCGGGGATGGTACGCAATCCTGCGTCCCACAATTTTTGCAGCACTTCGGGCAGCGTCAATCCGGACACACGGACCATTTCGAGTATCTCCGATGTCGAGTAGAAATGCGGATGGATCTGCGGAACTTCTTTGATCGTCCGTTTGATCATTTCAACATAATAATCGAAGGGGAGCGCAGGGTTTACTCCCCCCTGCAATAAGATCGTCGTTATTCCTTTGGCAGCCGACTCTTTGAATTTCCGGATCATCTCATCCACCGAGTACGTGTATTCACCGGATTCACCCGGATGGCGGTAAAACGCGCAGAAGATGCAATCGATGTTGCAGATGTTTGTGTAATTTGGATTTGAATCAAGAACGAATGTTACACGGGGGTCCGGATTTTTTTTAAAACGAATTTCGTTGGCGAGATCGCCAAGATCAAGCAACTGAGAATTGCGGAGGACGAACAATCCTTCTTCACGATCGATCCGTTTACCGCTGCGTATTTTAGAATAAATTTCTGAGAGTGTCATAACATAAAAAACCTTGCGAAGGCTGTAGAACCTTCGCAAGGTTGCAATGTGAATAGTTAAAATGTTACTGTGTATCCCGCTGCTTTTAGATCTTTGATCAGACCGAAACTGATCTCTTCCAGTTTCACGACGATCTCCTTGTACACAATTCCCGGAACCCCTTTCGGCGGTGCATCGTCCTTTTTATGGATGCAGCATACTCTGGTCGATCCGACTTTCCCGATCAGATAACCAAGTTCGAACATTGCACTATTGATGTCTTCGGGATTGTACAAATAGTACGCATATTTTACAGTCGGATATTTCTCCAAAAATCCCACGATTGCATCCGGTGCATCACCTCGTTGGAACATGATCCCTTCGATACCCATTTCTTTCAACAAATTCGTCAACTGATTTTTTAATTCAGTCTCAGACGATGAAAGCACAAGCACCTGTTTGCTTGCCGCAGATGGCGTTACAGGAGCAGGGGGCGGTACTGCTGCGGGCTGCGGTTTTGCAGCTTCCTGTTTAGGTGCCGGTGGTGCAGGTTGTGGTGCCGCCTTTGGTTGAGCAGGAGCTGGAGCCGGTTCTGCCTTTGGCGGTGCCGGAGCAGGTGCAGGTTTTGGCGCAGAAGGCGGAGTAGAATTCTTTTTCGCTTCGATCTCTGCGATCGGCAAAGACTGTTTCATCATTTCAAGAATCAACTGTGCGGAATTCTGATAGAAGTACGCGCCGTTCTCATCCTTTGTAATTTTTTCGCGATGCGGATTCGCTTTCTCACCGATCTTTGACAACGCATCAAGGCAGTTCTTCCGCCAGAGTAAATACTGGCTCTGCATCTTGGCGTTGTAACCTGAAAATTCCAGACCGCCCTCGGGGACTAATTTTTCGCCTTGCTGAATGAGTTCTTGGAGTTTTGAAACGTTCTGTTGATCCATTTTTTCCGTCGTGTGCGATAAGTTGTTCTTAATTTACAAACTTACTTCGACTTCTTCAATAAGTTTTTTGAACACCTGCAATGCCTCTTTTTCCCGTTCACCCAAATGATAGTTGAAGCCGCGCAGGAAATCGCCCGCTTCTTCCGATGTTAAATGCAGTGATTTTGCATGTAATGTACCTATTATATCCAATTCTAATTTTCCGCGTTCCAGAGATTGTTGAATGATCGTTGAAAGTTCTAGTTTGAGTTCTACGGGAAGACTCTTTTTGTTCGCCCATACCGCAAAAACGAACGGTATCTTCTGCCAATCGTACCATTCTTTTGCAAGGTCGTACGTGATATCAAAGCCGGTAAATCCGCTCTTATTTGCCTTTAATGCTTCATCGCCGATCAACAGCACGGCATCGAATTGCGAATAGTCGTTGATGCCGGCGTGCATGCGGATGAATTGGGCTTTTACGCCGTATTTTTTTTCGAGCAGCACCTGCAACAGCCAGACGGATGTCGCTGTATCATCGATAATGCCGATCTTTTTCTCGTTCAATCCCTGCCACCCTTCTTTCGAAAAGAGAATAACGCTTTTCACCTGGTCGCGCGAAGCGATGCAATAGTCCATCGTTTCCAATGTTTCTTCCTGCGCAAAATAATCCATCAATGAAAACAGTCCTGCATCGATCTGTCCCTTTTGTGAGAGGACACCCATTCTGCGCGGCGCGATGGGGAGCATTTTGAATTGCCGCTGCTCAAAATATTTGTAGAAAGGAACTGAGTTGAGATACGGGATCTTTCCAATGACATGATCGGTGTTGACATTCAGTGCGTTGTAATAGACATCCCGCTCCACCGGAATTTTTCCGGCGTCGTTGATGATCTTGATCAGTTTATCCTTTGCCATTGCCATTGGACTGATCGCGCCGGCATCATGCGCAATTTTTTCGCCACCGACAGTTCCATCCATATCGTCTGCGCCAAAATTCAAAGCGACTGAGGCGACTTCTTCCGTTAGCATTACCCAGTATGCTTTGATGTGGGGGAAATTATCGAGCATCAAGCGGGAGATGGCAATCGTCTTCAAATCTTCGATCGCTGATGTAAACTCATTCTTTGGTTTTATTCCTGTTTCGCCCGGTTGAAAGGCAAGAGGGATGAATGACAAAAACCCGCCGGTCTCATCCTGTGCTTCGCGCAGTTTCATCATGTGAATAACACGCTCTTCGTACGTTTCGACGTGACCGTACAGAAGCGTGGAGTTCGACGGGATGCCGAGTTTGTGTGCCGTCTTGTGAACTTCAAACCATGTTTTGGCGCCGATCTTTTGGTTGAAGAGAAGTTTGCGAACTCGTTCCGAAAATACTTCCGCGCCGCCCCCGGGCATTGTGCGAAGTCCGACGTCATATAATTGTCGCAGCACTTCTTCAATGGGCATCTTGAATTTCTTATGGAAAAAATCGATCTCGACCGCTGTGAACGCTTTCACATCGATCTGCGGGAATGCTTTTTTAATGTCACGGACCATCCCGACGTAATACTCCCAGGGCCAATCCGGATGCAAGCCGCCGGTGATGTGAACCTCATGAACATCGGAATTGAGTTTGGATAGGATCTCCTCGATCGTCATCTCATACGCCTGAGGCGTACCTTGCTTTACGGCGAAGTCGCAGAACTTGCACGAAAGGACACAGATATTTGTCGGCTCGATCTTTTGATTGACGACGTAATAGACAGCGTCGCCACTCTTCAGTTGCTGCACGGCGTGCGCCATCTGTTGGAATGGAACAGCGCCAACCCGTCGTGTAACGAAAGTCGCTCACCCTTTTGGATCTTGTCCCAAACGGTAAATAAATTTTTGTCTCTGAAATGTATTGAAGTACTCATGTACACATTCACATTAGTAAATAAAAATTACCGCCAGTAACTGTCCCACCGCTCATCAACTTTTTTCACGACCGATTCGTCCATCGTCAATGGATTCGGGTACCCGTTCTTCCATGTGGCGTCGATTCCAAGGATGCCGTTATAGATAGGAGAGATGCCGATCATTTTTTGTTCAGTGAAAATAATATCCCGCTCACAATCGAATCGGGTAAAAACACCCCAAATATAACTCTCCTGCTCGTTAATATCCACGTCGAAGCTCACCGTTGCCGCCATCTTTATACCTTCGAGATCCGGATGCTTCACGATTTTTTTAATGACAGCATCACCTTCTTTTTTTACTTTCACTAACAGGAATGCCCCTTCAACCAATCGCGCATCGATGATCCGTCTGTCGAACGATGTCAGGGACTTCACGACCTCGTTCAATTTCTTCACATTGATTTTCTGCTTTGGTTTTTTCTTTTCGGTCGCATCGATGATCATCTTGCTGCCGAGATTCATTTTAAATGATGTGAAGTCGAGCGTATCGAGCGGGACTTTCGGTATCATCACGAAATCAAAATGCGGATCGAAGTTCTCACGTACCGCTTTCATGACCTCATTGAAGTTACGGACATCGACATTTTCAGAGACTGTCATAAGGCATTTTGTAAGGGACAATTGTCCGGTTCCCATCAATCCAAGCGCCGCTTTCATCGCTTCTTTTTGGTACCGTTCTTCCACCGACACGACAAGAAGATTGTGGAATCCTGCCTCATAATACGCCCATACATTTTTTACTTCGTGATGGATCAGCCGTGCAAGCGGTCCGAGGATTTGCTGTGTCGCATCACCGAGATATTTGTCTTCCATCGGCGGAATGCCGACGATCGTTGCCGGATAGATCGGATCCTTTCGTCGAGTCATCGTATGGATATGGAAGACCGGAAATTCCGCAGCGTTCGAATAATGTCCGAAGTGGTCGCCGAACGGACCTTCCAATCTTCGTTCGTGAGGTTTCACGATCCCTTCAAAAATAAATTCGGCATTTGCCGGAACCTGCACATTGATCGATCGTCCGCTTGTAAATTCGGTCGCTTTGCCGCGCAGGAAACCGGCGAACATTGCTTCATCAATTCCTTCGGGGAGAGCAGCAACCGTTGCGAGCAAAAGCGCGGGGTCGCTTCCGACAATAAGTGCAACTTCGAGCGGTTGGTTCAATTTCTCCGCTTCGTGATAATGGAATCCGCCTCCTTTGCCGATCTGCCAGTGCATGCCTGTGGTTTGGTCGTCGAATTTCTGTATGCGATAGATCCCGATGTTCCTTTTTCCGGTTTTCGGATCATATGTGATGACCTGGGGGAGCGTGATGAACCGTCCGCCATCTTCGGGCCATGTTTTTAAAATGGGAAGCGCGGAAAGATTCGGTTTTTCAATCACCGCTTGCGAACGTGCGACGGTGACATGTTTGGGACGGGAAGCGATGAATCGTTTCACCATCGCCGATTCCTGGAATAATAATTTCGGTGACGGCGGCATTAATTTTTCAACAAAACCGATCAGCTCTTCGCCGAGTTCGTCCGGATGTTTGCCGAGTGCAAGTTCGATGCGCCGCTCGCTTGCAAGCATGTTGATGACAAGAGGGAAATCTGCTCCCCTGACGTTTTCAAATAATAACGCAGGTTTACCGAGTGCCAACGAGCGTGTAGCGATCTCAGTAATTTCCAATTCGGGATCGACTTCGACCGTAACGCGGTGAAGTTCGCCGTTCTTTTCGAGATGTTTTACAAAATCCTGTAGATTATCGAACATGCATCATTTCCAATTTATTGTCTTCAATTTTCAAATAAAAATTGAAAATCATTATTCCATTTCTTCTGCCCGCCACCCTTTTGCTTTTCGTTCCCCAAGCACACCCAGTACTTTTTCTGTGAATGCACCGATGTATTCATCAACTGATTTTGGGACGAAATAAAGAGGCGGCGAGATCGGCATGATAATGGCGCCGTAATTCGAAAGTTTTGCGCATTGTTCCAGTGCAAGCGTGGACATTGGCGTTTCGCGCACACAAATGACTAGTTTGTAACGCTCTTTCAATGCAACTTGCGCAGTTCTTGTAATCAATGAGTCGCCTATTCCGGATGCGATCTTACCAAGTGTCGAAGTAGAGCAGGGTAGGATCACGTATGCATCAAAATGATTCGATCCGGAGGCGATCGGCGCCGTCAAATCCTTATCGTCAAATTGTTTTTTAACAAAAGGAAGCAGATCTGAATCGTTCATTCCTAATTCGTCCTTCAACAACGTCTTTCCCCATTTACTGACGACGAGAAATTTTTCCGATTGAGATTTTTTAAGGAAATCGAGCGCGTAGACTGCACCAGAACTTCCTGTTATTCCGACGATAATTTTCATTCTTCGTAACCACCAAATCACAAACTCATTAAATGAATTTTATTTTGTGCTTTGGTGCTTTCGTGGTTAAATACTTACCAGTATCATAACTAAAATTGAGAAACCGACTACAATATTGATCTTGAAGAACGCCAACTCCACATCCTCCGCTTTGTGCTGCTCAAGCCACAGCAGAAATCCGCTCAGGAACAAAGAGGGAAGTGCGATCAATGCATGCAACGAAAAATAGACGAGCGCGATCAGCGTAACAAATGCTAGTATGTGCAGTCCCCCGGAAATTTGTAGCGCACGTTTTTTTCCGAACCGTGACGGGAAAGAGAACAATCCCGCTTTCTTATCGAACTCTTCATCGAGCGTCGAATAAATGATGTCGAATCCGGTCGCCCAAAAAAGATTGAACAGCGGAAGGAGCAGCGCTTCTCCGAATCGTTCGAACGATCCTGTCACCGCAAAAAAGCCGCCGAGCGGACCCATTGCTAATCCCATCCCGACACCAAAGTGCGCCATCGGTGTAAATCTTTTTAAATAGGGATAAATTATAAAGATGATCAACGGAATTGGAGAAAGATAAAAGCAAAAATCTGATATCAGTTTTGCTGAAACAAGATAGAGTGCAAGTCCGAGAATTAAAACGACGTAACTTTCCTTCAGATTCATTTTGCCGCTCGGCAATTCACGATTGATCGTGCGGGGATTGTACTTGTCTATTTCGCGGTCGATAATTCTATTCAATGTCATTGCAACAAGCCGTGCACCGACTGCAGCCGCAAGGACTAACATGAGTAATAGAATAGAAGGGCGCTCTTTTGAAGCGAGAAACACTCCGCTATAGATCATCGGCAGGGAAAAGAGTGTGTGTTCAATTTTGATGAAGTTGAGATACTTTTTCAATTCGGATATTTTTGTTGTTAATTTATTAACTAAGGTACCGAAAAATCATCGTTTAACAAAGTCGTTTTTACGGGGATTTTTGGGAACTCCCTTCAGATTTCGTATATTAAATAAAATCAGACGAAGGAGACTGATGTACAAGATTACTCTCATCCCCGGTGACGGCATTGGACCAAGCATCACCGAAGCGGCAGTTCGCGTCATTGAAGCGACCGGTGTCGATATCCAATGGGATGAACAATATGCAGGAATGGCGGGGATCGATAAACACAAAGATCCGATTCCGGAACAGACGATCGAATCGATCCAAAAGAATAAAATTGCACTCAAAGGTCCGTTAACGACGCAACTCGGAAAAGGATTCAGAAGTGTCAATGTTGCACTCAGAAAAGAATTCGATCTCTATATCAACCTTCGTCCGGCAAAATCGTTCAAAGGTGTTCCTTCACATTACAGCGATGTCGATCTGGTGATGTTCCGCGAGAACATCGAAGAGTTTTATTCCGGCATCGAACATTACATTGATGCGCAAAAAAGCGCTGCAGAAACGATCGGCATTATCACTCGGTACGGTTCCGAACGAATTTGCCGCGCTGCATTCGAGTACGCTCGAAAACATAATCGGAAGAAAGTATCGATTGTTCACAAAGCGAATATCCTTAAATATACCGGCGGATTGTTTCTTGAAGTAGGGAAGAAGGTCGCTGCTGAATTTCCGGATATTCAATGTACCGATGTTATTATCGACAATATGGCGATGCAATTGGTTCTCAATCCGAATCAGTACGACGTGATTGTGACAACGAATTTGTTCGGCGATATTCTGTCCGATCTTTGCTCAGGCTTGGTCGGCGGACTCGGACTTGCGCCCGGCGCAAATATCGGAACGAACGCTGCAATTTTTGAAGCAGTGCATGGCAGCGCGCCGGACATTGCCGGAAAGGATATTGCCAATCCATCAGCGATCATACTTGCCGCCGCAATGATGCTGGATCATTTAGGAGAGAATGAGGCGTCCGATAAAATTTACAAGGCGGTACAGGATATTCTGAAAGATCCCAAAAAGGTGACGCGGGATCTGAATCCTGATTCAAAAGTGGGGACGAAGCAGTTCGCAGATTTTCTTGTTGAAGATATTAAAGCAATGAAGTGAGAGATTAAAACCTTGCGAAGGTTTTGAACCTTCGCAAGGTTGAAAACAAATGAAACTCGGAAATATAAATATCGATCGACCCATCATCCTTGCACCGATGGAAGATGTGACTGACCAGCCGTTCCGTCTGATCTGCAAACGGCTTGGTGCGGATATTATGTACACGGAATTTGTGAATTCAGACGGACTCGTTCGCAAGTCGGAGAAGACTTTCCGGAAGATGTTGTTCTCCGAAGAAGAGCGCCCATTCGGCATTCAATTGTATGGCGGCGATGAGAATGCAATGGAAGGTGCCGCAAAAATGGCGGACTCTCTCAATCCCGATCTTATTGATATTAATTGCGGATGCTGGGTGAAACAGGTTGCGGGACGTGGCGCGGGTGCTGGATTATTGAAAGACCTTCCTCGGATGGAACGGCTTGTTGCAAACGTGATCAAGTCGACCAAACTTCCGGTGACAGTAAAGACGCGTCTCGGCTGGGACGAGGCGTCGATTAAGATTGTAGAAGTTGCAAAAATGTTGGAAGGGATCGGTGTTGCTGCATTGACGATCCATGCACGCACGCGCTCGCAGGGACACAGCGGTGATCCGGATTTCACGTGGATTCCGAAAGTGAAACAGGCGGTGAAAATTCCGATCATCCTCAATGGCAGTTTGACTGAGCCGAAGCAGATCAAAGATACATTCGATGAAACAGGGTGCGACGCCGTGATGATCGGACGCGGTGCGATCGACAATCCATGGATCTTCTCCGACATCAAACATTATTTTGCAACGGGAGAAGTCACGCCGCAGCGTTCACT
>JACPGG010000024.1:0-9250 GCA_016182545.1 Ignavibacteriales bacterium | reverse complement strand
GCTGAACGGATCGATGTGTGCATCGAATTGTTACAATCGTCAGCTCAATACAAAGGAGAACGGAGAGGAGTGATCGAGATGAGGAAATTCTACATCGGATATCTCCGCGGCGTTGCGAACGCATCGAAATTGCGGAACCATCTGATGCAGTATATGGAAGTCGCACCGATCGTCGATATCTTGTCGTCAGTAAAAGAAAAAGGATTGATTGACGAAGAAATGTTCGTCATAGAAAATGCCGCGGCGTGAAAATTTCAATACGACCTGTCCGGCGATCGTAGTAAGAAACATCTTTCATCATCAAAAGAATATCTCACTTCTTGTGCTTGATCATGCCGGCGGAAACATGAACCAAACGATATTTTTTCGGCATGTAAATCTTCGCTTGCACTTTCCTGTAAACTTCAGTATCTAGGTATGTTTATTCCACAAAATGTAGTTTGATAATGATCGCCTTCGTTGTTGGTTTTATTATCGGTTATGTAACAACAATCCCCATCGGTCCCATTAATCTAGCGGTGATGATGAAAGCATTGCACAATCGCACCGGACAGGCAATGATGATCGGGACCGGCTCCGCAGTGATGGATATTATCTATTGCGGCGCGGCACTTTTTGGCATCTCCACCATCATCTCGCATCCGACGCTTCAACTTATATTCCGAATTTTACCTTTTTTTATTTTCTTCTACTACGGTGTTCGCACTTCGTTCTTCAAAATTCCCGAACCGCATTTAACACAGAATTCGGAAGATGCACCCGGTTTTAAACGGTTTTTCCTCCTGGGAATGGCGATGTATTTTTCAAACCCTTCATTCATCGCGTACTGGGTAACAATCGCCGGAATTGTCCACGGATATCATATTATCGAACCGATTACGTACGACAACGCGATGTTCGCAGTCGGGACCGGTGCCGGGGTCACAATGTGGTTTGCAACGCTTGTCGCTTTGGTCGAAAAACATAAAATGCGTTTCGAACCGAAAACAATCGTTCGGACCACCCGTTTCTTCGGATTGATCATGCTTGTGGTCAGCATTGTGCTGGGGTGGAATTTATTTACCGACCTGCTCTTGCGACAATAGTTGATCAAAAATATCCCGTTCTTTTTACCTCGCATATATTGCAATTCTCTTTGCCCGTTGCTATTTTCCCTCTGAGGAAAAAACCCAACCTATCATCTTTTAAGAGTTCACATGTCAACGTCAGAATCCCATTCAACGGATATTGAATCCGTCCTGAAAGAGAAACGTGTTTTTAAACCGTCACCAAAATTCGCCGAAAAAGCGCACGTTGCATCGTTCAATCAATACAAGAAAATGTACGCGGAGTCTGTAAAGAATCCGGAGAAGTTCTTCGCCAAGATGGCTGAAAAGGAATTGGTGTGGTTTAAGAAATGGAACAAGGTATTGAAATGGAAACTCCCGTTTGCACAATGGTTCGTGGGGGGAAAGATCAATATCTCCTACAATTGTCTCGACCGCCATCTGAATTCCTGGAAACGGAACAAGGCGGCAATTATCTGGGAGGGGGAACCGGGCGATAAACGTACTTTGACATACGGGGAGTTACATCGGCAAGTTTGCAAGTTTGCAAACGTGTTGAAAAAATTGGGAGTTCAAAAAGGAGATCGCGTTGCCATATACATGCCGATGATTCCCGAACTTCCGATTGCAATGCTCGCATGCGCGCGCATTGGTGCAGTGCACAGCATCATCTTCGGCGGGTTCAGTGCGGAAGCGTTGAAGGATCGCATCAACGATTGTCAGGCGAAACTTGTGGTGACTGCGGATGGCGGCTATCGCCGCGGACAGATCATTCCATTGAAAGAGAATGTCGATAAAGCCCTCCACCATACTCCGTCTATCGAAAGTGTTGTTGTTGTCAAAAGGACGAGTTCCGAAATTCACATGGTGCCCGGTCGCGATTATTGGTGGCAGGGATTGACCGAATCGGAATCTGCATTGTGCGATGCCGAAAAACTCGACTCCGAACATCCGCTCTATATTTTGTACACAAGCGGTACGACCGGAAAACCGAAAGGTGTTTTACATACCACGGCGGGATATTTGCTCGGTACACATCTTACAACAAAATATGTTTTCGATATCAAAGATGAGGACACATATTGGTGCACGGCGGATATCGGCTGGGTGACGGGACACAGTTACATTGTGTATGGTCCGCTCTCCAACGGAGCGAGCGTGGTGATGTACGAAGGTGCTCCAAACTGGCCCGAGCCGGATCGGTTCTGGAGGATCATTGAAAAATATCGGGTCACAATTTTTTATACTGCACCGACAGCAATTCGCGCATTTATCAAATGGGGAGAGCAGTGGCCGTTGAAACATGATCTGAGTTCGCTCCGATTGCTCGGAACGGTCGGTGAGCCGATCAATCCCGAAGCATGGATGTGGTATCATAAAATTATCGGCAAGGGAAAGTGTCCCATCGTCGACACATGGTGGCAGACCGAAACCGGTTCGATCATGATCACGCCGATTCCCGGTGCAACACCGACAAAACCGGGTACGGCAACGCTTCCTTTTTTTGGGATTCAACCTGATGTTGTCACGAAAGAGGGTAAATCAGGGAAAGCAAATCAAGGAGGATATTTAGTCGTGCGGAAGCCGTGGCCCTTTCACCGGTGACGGAGCGCGTCGTGATAAAGACGGATATTTTTGGATCATGGGACGCGTTGACGACGTGATCAATGTCTCCGGTCATCGCCTGGGAACAATGGAAGTCGAAAGTGCTCTTGTTTCCCATCCGTTTGTGGCGGAAGCGGCAGTTGTCGGCAAGCCGGATGAGATCAAAGGTTCGGCGATCTGCGCGTTTGTAACATTGGAAGGGAAACGGAGCCCGTCGCCTGAATTGAAAGAGGAATTACGACAACATGTCGCGAAGGAGATCGGTGCAATGGCAAAACCTGATGAGATCCGATTCACCGACGCACTTCCGAAAACCCGCAGCGGTAAGATCATGAGGCGCCTGTTGCGCGAAGTTGCCGCCGGATCTGCTACGATGGGAGATACGACAACGCTGGAAGATTTTTCCGTGCTTGAAAAATTGCGGCATGGGGATGAAGAATAGAATGTAGATGTGGGGGATTAAATTCCCGCTTCGGCGGGAATTTTTATTTCAGTTGTTCCAGTGCCTTCATTTTTTCTTCGGCGCGTTTACGGTATTCCAATATGCTGGTGTGGCGGGGATTGATAAGGAGAGCTTCATCCCAAATGACGATCGCTTTAGAATAGTCCTCTTTGGCATAGTACGACAGACCGTTCTTGAATTGACGTTCCACGATAGGCAGCAGTTGTTCGCGGGCGAGATCGATGTAAGAATTCAGGTCTTTATACTTGGTCTGCTGTTTGGACAGTTCAATAAGCATTTTAAGCGCTTCCAAATTCCTTCCTTCAGCCAGAGCTGTTTTCGCTTCCTCGAATTGCTCATCCTTTTGTTTGGATTTTATCGCATTCAATCCCGCTTTGGCACGCGAGTTTTTTGGCTCGAGATTCAGCACTCTTTCATATTCTTTTTGAGCATTGTCGAACTGCTTCTTGCTCAACAGCGATTGTGCTCGGGTCAGGATCCCTTTCACATTTTCTTTTGAAAGATTCTCCAGATCGTCAATGCGCGATGACGCGATATCATTCTCAGGGTCATATTTTAAGACCAATTCGTAATTTTTCCTTGCCTGAGCGGACTCTTTCCGCTCTTTCAGGCTGTCTCCGGTAAAGATCAAATGACCTATGTATGAATGAAACTCTCTCCGCGCATTTGCCAGCAGCGCATCTGCATTTGTATTGGTCGGATTTGCGCGAAGCACCGTCAGGTATGCATCGATAGCGGCGGGATACTCACGGGCGATTTCAAACGCTTTTGCCTGCAGAATGAATGTCGTTTCGATAGAATCCTTTGCTGCTCTTGCTGCCTCTTTCATGAAATATGAATCATCATCATATTCATCGTATTCCAACGCCACAGAAAATTTTTGCAACGATTCTGCGTATCTTTTTTCCAAGAACAGGTCGTATCCTTCCTCGTATGCAAAACTTCTTTTCTCTTGAGCGGTTTCTCCCAATATAACATTGAGTGAGAACGAAAGTCCCCCCGGACCTGCAGTAAGATCGGCAGTGAATGCTTCTGTCTGATAACTCATTCCTCCATGCACGGTTTTAAAAGCACGGCTTCCGATCAAGAATGCAATTCTGTTCGAAACGAGTATCTCACCGCCGTACACCATTGCACGGTGAATTCTGTTCTGTGCCGCTGCCTGAATTCGAAACCAGTTGTGTACAGCCCACCACGCAATGCCGCCATTCAGCATTGTCTCTTTCGGAAGATTTGAAGCGCTGAAACCAACATGCAATCCTGAATTTTGTTCCGAGGAAGGAAAGTGCAGGGTACTGCCGAATGAATAGCGGAACCCATCTTGAATCGGCGTCATGATCGTAACGGAAGTGCCAATCACGTGATACCTCCCCAAGCGCCTTCCGAAACCAAGCGTGTAATGTGAGAGAGAGTCTTGATTTGATACACCGCCGGAGAATGATCCGATGAATGGTATCGAAACCGTACCCGTCATAGCAGATAAATTTCGAAATCGGCTTGTGCTCAAAAGAAATTCATCATGGTGGATTCGTCCAAGTTCAGCCGGATTCAGGAACAAAGCACTTCCGCGCTGCATCCACATGACGGACGATGACGCAAGACCGTATTCTTTTCCGCCAATACCGAATGACTGTGCAATTCCTGTTACAGTGCACACGACGATCAAAGCGCAACAGTTCAGAATTTGTTTCATTAATTCAGTGTGTAGGAGATTTTATGGACGGGAATTTCTTGCTTCTTCCCTTTGATCGGGAGTTTTCCTTGTGAAACGGAGGGGAACGAATCTTTAATCGTTGCTGCGATCTCGTCGGTCACGAAGATCTCCATCGGACCGGCAATGCCGCACAATCGTGAAGAGAGGTTGATCGTATCGCCGATCGCGGTGAAATCCATTCTGTCATGTGAACCGACACTCCCCAGCACTGCGATTCCCGAAGCAATACCGACACCGACGTTGAGCACATGCTCTTTTCTCTTTTTGCGCTCCGCGTTCAGGTCCGAGACCTTTTTTTGGATATGGATCGATGCTTCAATCGCGTTGGTGATCATATCATCTCCCCGGAACACCGCCATGATCCCATCTCCAAGAAATTTATCGACAACGCCGTTATGCTGGTGGATCACCTGCGTTTGAAGGTCAAGATAATGATTGAGCGTTTCCCACCTCTTCCGGCGAATGAGATTCAGAAAAAGAGGTAAAGCCGCGGATATCCGTGAACATCGCACAGATCTCGTTGCGCGATCCACCGAGCGTCATTTCTTTTCCTCCGGAGATCATTTCAACAGTCGATTTTGAAACGAATTTCTGCATCTCCACTTTTTGCCGTATTTGCACTACCATGAAATTGAATTCACGTGAGAGCATTCCCAATTCATCCTTCATTCGCGTCATAACATTGACCTGAAGATCGCCTGCGCCGACTCTCCGTGCCGCGTCGGAAAGCACGATGATGATCTTAACGATGTGCTTGGACACATAGTAAACCAAACCGATGGCGATAAGTGAAACGGCGAAGCTGTACATGAAAATTTTCGATTTCATTTCATTGATCGGCGCAAGAAGTACCGGTTTTGAAAAACTGATCGAAGCGCCGCCGACAATGACCTTCCGTATTTTATTCCCTTCGCGTTTGTTCACTGTGATCGCCTGGACAAAGCGGAATGAGGAAGCGGTTTCCACAAGCGCGGGAGAATCCTCTTTGGTGATGATATCCCACTCTTTTGGAGAGACGCGTTTGCTCAGCTCGTCTGAATCCAGATGTGCGACAACAACTCCTTCCCGGTCGATGACGTAGAGATGTTCCAGTCCGGAGAGTTTTAAGTTGACAAAGTTGTTGACGTAGTCTTGAATGATGGAAGGGGAATTCAATAAAAGATTATCTTTTGCCGAAGAATTAAGTCCCAACACAATCGAACGGCCGAGTGCTTCCGTTTGAAGACGCGATTCGCGCTCCTGCAATTGCGTTACGATCGTGCCGATGATGAACGTTGTGCCGATAATGGAAACTGCAACGATAATGCTGAGTTTAATTCTGATCTGTAAACGGAGGAAGAGTTCGAGGATATAATTCCAGCCGCGGTTTGCGTACTGGAGTGTCAGTGTTAATTCTTTGCGGAATGGTTCAAAATTGAAATTGAATGATTTTTTCTTCGACAAGAGTGCCAATACTTTGGAACGAATAGTATTGAATTGTCGATACAACACCCCCTGTAGTGTTTTTAAATCGATTTTCATGCGTTATGTATAAAATCCAGTCAAAGAAAATCAACTTTTTGACGAATTTCAGTGCCACCGGTTACAATAGGAAGAATTGCTTAATTAAGAGTAGTATATTTCAGGAAGAAAATCAACTCACAAAAGTAGAACCCGCCGGAGGGGCGGGTTACGCATTGAAATAATAGTTACGATTTCTTGACTTCTTTCTTCGGTTTTGACTCAGTTCCGGATTCGTCATCACAGCAGCCGTCACCGCACTCCTCTTTTTCGGTATTCTTCTTTTTTACTTCGGTCTTTGAGGTCGCTTTCCCCGTGCTTGCAGTGAAACCCACATCACTCACCGCCTTGATCAACAATGCAGTTGTGGCTTTTGCGCTTGCCAGTACAATGGTAGCACTCTTTTCGGAAAGATTCACCTTTGCTTCTTTTACCCCGTCAACTTTCTTGAGTGCTTTTTCAACGGTATTTGCGCATGATTCGCATGTCATGCCTGAGACGGTGAGTGTTACAGATTTGCTTTTGTCCGCGGCAAATATGCCGACAGTGAAAACAAGCGTGAGAAGAATCAGTCGTTTCATTGTTGCTCCTTGATTTTTGGTGAGTGTAAAATAACTGAATATCGTTCAAAATTCAATTGGGAAGTTTTTCAAGTTTCTGTACCTTCAACGGATGATAATCACCACCCTGAACATATCTCTCAGAATGAAAATTCCCCTCGTTCTGATTTTCTCCACGATAATCATTCATGGTTCATGTACAAAATCTGAAAAGCAAGAACCTTCTATTCAATCAAAACAATCGTTGATGTCATTGCATTGGTATCGTCAGGCAATGGTCGATCTTGGGTATAGGATTAAAATGTTCTCTCCGACCGACGGTATCGCAATCTCGCGCGGGACCGGAAAAGAATTTCGCGGAAGAGCGTATCGCTTTGACCATGGTGAATGGAAACCATTCAGCGAGTTTCCTTATTCGGATTATCCGATGATCGTTTCAAAGGATTCAACTTCACTGTTTTGGACCATCAATCATCTCACCCACGATGGTGCATACCGTCCAGTGCATTCGGAGTTTGTGAAAGAGAAGAGAAGGGAAATTCCCTTGCCGAAAATTATGTGGGACGATGTCGACCATGTGATGTATAAAGGAATCCACCAGTTTGATGACGGAACAGCATGGATGGTCGGACAGCAGGGACACATCCTCTTTTATGACGGGAAAAAATGGAACGAAGTTGAAAGTCCGTTGATTCATCATGATCGGGAGAATGTGTACGACGGCGACTTGAACGATCTTTTCATGCTATCGAAAAATTCAGGATGGGCGGTGGGGAGAGACGGAATTATTATTCGATACCAAAATGGGAAATGGGAACGGTTTCCATCTCCGACACGCAACAAATTATTCCGCGTCGCTTTTGCCGACGGTAACAACGGCTGGGCTGTCGGTGAGAAAGGAACGATCATCAAATGGAACGGAACGGATTGGAGCGTAGAAAAAATTGATTCGCGTGAAGTACTCAATTCACTAAAAGTGCTCGACGCAAAGAATGTGTGGGTTGTCGGGAATTCTTCGACGTTACTCCGGTTTGACGGGATTTCCTGGAACAAAGATGAGTCCGTAATGTTGTACGATGATGTCCTTGCGGATATCGATGTTGTGAGAGATCGGAAAGGTGAACTGCATTTCTGGATCATCGGGAATCAAGGAATTTATACGACGTCGAATTCCACCGGATTTTCATTTACTGATATTACAGGTCAAGCATCGTTGAGAAGAACAGGGCGCGGCGGGATATTTTTCAAACGGAGCGATGAAAAAATTCCGGACCTGCTGGTGTTGAACGAAGAGGGTGGCAATCTTTTGTACGAAAACAACGGAAAGAATATTTTTTCCGATGTGACGGAAAGTTCTGATCTGCTTGCTGCATCTCGTGACGCCGGCATTGTTGCTCTCGGCGATGTCAATAACGATGGAGAGACGGACATGCTGCAGATCGTCGATACTGCGAATTTTAGATTTTACTTCGGGACGTGGTTGGGCGGTTTCCGGGACGCAACGGATTTCTCTCTATTATCATTGCACGAAATGGATCCGGACGGAATGAACGCTGCAAAATTTGTCGACTTTGATAACGACGGAAATCTCGATCTGTATATTTCGAACTCTGACCTGCCCGATCAAATTTTCAGGAATGACGGCACCGGGAGATTTACTGATATATCTGTCCATTCTGCAATCAATAAACTTACCAACCATGCATCGTACGGCGCTTCGTTTGGCGACTTCAATAATGACGGATTGGTGGATATTTTCATTCCATACTACGTCAGTTTCAAGAATAAATTCTTTGATCTCTTTATTAATAGAGGAGATTTTCAATTTAGTTCAGGTGATGATTCGATATTTTATTCGACATCTGATATCTCACCCACTGTTGCCATTGCGGAAGATTTCAACAACGACGGATATTGCGATATCTTTGTTCATAACCAAAAAGCGCCTCCATATCTTTTGTTGAATGATGCGTTGACTCGCTTTACAAATGTTGCTCCCAATGTCGGACTCACAAAAATTAATTTCCATGCCGAACCGTCAAACGGTGTCGTTGCTGTCGGCGATGTAAATAATGACGGCTGGGTTGACATTTTCGACGGATCAAAACTGTATCTGAACTCACCTCAATTCCGATTCACCGAGGTTTCGGAAAGAGTCGGCATCCAGTTCGCGGGGAATCCGTCGTTTGCAGATATCGACAATGACGGAGATCTGGATCTGTTCATCGGAAGTTCACGCACTGCTCTTGGAAAAGGGGATCGGGCTGCGCTGTTCAGGAACAATCTCGATCCCAAATCATTTGCAAAGATTTCCATAAGTGCAGACGAAAGCAATCGGAGCGGGATCGGAGCGAAGATGATT
>JACPGG010000179.1 GCA_016182545.1 Ignavibacteriales bacterium | reverse complement strand
TCATGGAAACAAAAACGACGAGTCAAAGGATGTGACGCTTTCGTGCGGAATGAAAGGAAAGACACTGACTGTGAAGATCAAGGATGAGGGGGAGGGATTCGATCCCGGTACAGTGACCAATCCGCTGCATGACGACAATCTGCTGCGGACCGGGGGTCGCGGTGTGTTCCTGATGAAATCATTCATGCAGTCTGTGAAGTACAACAAAAAAGGGAACGAAGTGACGCTGGTGATGAAGTTGTAATAATCCGGTGAGCATGATGTACGCAGACAATCTGCCAAGCACGATTCAATTTCCGCTTCCCATCGAATACCCGACGGCAAACAACACTACCGAAAAATTCTGTTCCACTCCATACGGAACAAAATCCCTCCCCTTGAACGATGAATTAAATTGCGGATACGAATTGAGATAACGTATACCGACCGAGACATTATCTGAAATATAGACACCTCCCCCTACGCCAAAAACAATCGATAAGGTTTTGTCGAACAAGTAGCGGTCGTTTTCCGGAGGAGTAGAGAATAATCCTCCGAACAATCCTTCCAGATACGACGGGTAGCCAGAAAGTACATTCCACTGAAAATATTTTTTTATGCCGATCATCAGCGCAAGATTTTTCCACAACGAAAAGTCTGATCCGAGAGAATCGGGACTGTCGATACGGTTCTCCGTGTATTGGAATGCATAGATCATAGAGTTTTCCGGGGTAAGTTGATAATCTAGCTCAAAACCGATACCGTATCCGAACGATGAGTTTCCCTCCATTTTGTCTGGTAATGAGAAACGGAAATTTCCTGCCGGAAGCGATGCGGAGGTAGAGAGAGTAAACCTGTATGCGGACTCTGGGAGAGGTTTTGTAGGCTTGCCCGCTTCAAAGTAAATAGTGCGTGATGCAAGAAATACAAACTTGTCCTCCGGACTTCGGTAGGAGAGCGCCTTTGTTCTGCCGCTTACATTCAAAACCTCGGATGCCGGAAAAACCGATATTGCCGAGTCGTGTTTCGATACAATGCTGACGGAGTCATAGGTAATTGAAGAGACCGATCCTATGATCGATTCACCGCTCCGCAATGTAAGACGATCAATCGAATCGGGCGATGCAGTCAGCACTATTCGTACGACATCACGGATGGAAATGCGATTGGAAACATTGTTTTGTAAGAAGACGATGTGATGAGAGTTGACCTCGGTGATATCTGCGTCGAGAATTCGGAAACCAGTTTTTAAAAAAATCGTGTCGGAGATCGCAAATTGCAAGGTCACAATTAAGGCAATCAATGCTATGCGTGGGAGCGAAATACCTGTTGATATCTTATAGATAGGCATCTGACTGATTGATATGGAAATACAATGTGAACATGAATGAACGAAGTGAATTCTCTCCGGAATTTGATCTGGAAGTGGTCAAACGATACGAGCCATATGTTGCAGAGAGAGAAAAACGCTGTGACAATAAAACCCCCAAACCGGTCGAGAATGTCGCTCCTTCAGATCGTTCGGAAACATGTTGTGTGGAGTAGATGGGAAGAAAGGCGAATGCGTAACCGTAATTGATGAGCACAAAGGGCATCACGGCATCTGTTCCCGGTAGATACAATTTCACACCTCCTCGGAATGCCATGATTTCCAAAAAAAGAACTGCATCCGACGTTTCAAAACGCGTACGGGAATATTCACCGCACAACGAGAGATATATTCTTTGAGATGCACGGTGTTCATAGAAGATTGAACCGCTGTATCGTGTTGTAAAATTGTCGATCATTACGGGAGCGGGATACATTGAAAGAACGTATTGTGAGTTCTCAAATGAGCTGCCGATCCCGACGCCAAGACTTAACGAATTATCGAACGGGAGCAGTCGGTCGAGTGGGTTAATTTCAATGAACGAGAATTCACCGTTGGAGATCGTAATGAATCTGTTCTCCTCCGATCCGAATATGACAGCATTTCCCCGGCTGTTAATGACACGTTGTATTTCATCCGCATCAAAAACAGAAGTTGTCGGACCCTCCTGCATTACTGACAATGTATTGCCGGAAAGGGAAATTGTGCCGCGCACAGTGGAGTTATTCCGGAGGAAAACGGTGACAATCGAATCTTGGCTTTCAGCAGGGTTATCACCCAGCAGTTCCACCGAAGAAAAATAGTTTGACAACGTCAGCGTATCGTCAACTGAGATAATCGACGACGGGACGATATGAATCAACGGACGGAAAAGTATCTTTGCAATGTTATTGACGGGGATACTCCGTACACGATCTGTTTTAATATGAACATACTCTTCGTTCATCTCGATCACTTCTGCATTCAAGACGATATAACCGGTTTTGAGATATACAATATCAGGAACAATAACAGCAGCAGGAATAAGAAGTGAAAAAAAGATCGCGGACAAGAATCTGACCATAAACGGGGACAGTTTTAAAAGAGTAACGCCCTGTTATACAGGGCGTTACGGGAAGTTACAATTTCACTTTCTCCATATTCAATTTCACATCGGCTGCCGATTTTTTCAGTGCAGCATCTTCCTCGGGCGTCAACTTTATTTCGATGATCTGCTCAACCCCCTTGCGCCCAAGTTTTACCGGTACGCCGACGACTGTATCTTTGAGTCCGTATTCGCCCTGAAGATATACCGCGCATGGGAGAATCCGTCTTTTGTCTTTTACGATCGATTCAACCATCTGAACGGCTGCAGATGACGGAGCGTAGAATGCACTTC
>JACPGG010000178.1 GCA_016182545.1 Ignavibacteriales bacterium | reverse complement strand
TATAATTGTTGATTGAAGACCAGTTTTCACTTTGAATTGTGGTCGACCGTTCATCGGCAACAACAAATCCTCCGTCCTTGATGAAATCAGCGGTTGCTTTTTCTTGTTCTTCTGAAAATGTGATTCGCCCTTCGTCAGCTACAATCAGTAAAACATTTGACATCTTTAAATCGGTCCCTGTGATTGACGTTTTACGATACGATGCTTTAAAATTGGTGTACTCATTCAAAAATTTATCGAGCGGCCCCATCAGCTGTTCTGTTTGTATTACATTGGTCGTCCTGATTGCGACCTTCAATTCACCATCCGGGCGTGCGGATGGGCTCAGTTCCTGAACAGCATTCGCTTTTGTCTCTTTGTTATCACCGGCAGCAGAGTATGGCGCCTGATCTTCAGCGGAGAAAGCCGTGCGGCGAAAAAAGACATTGAACGACAGGAACTCTGACGGCTGATTATTTTCATCGTATCCGAGGATAAAATCCTTGATCGTCAACCGCACATATTCTACTTCTTCTGCCAACGGATCGAAAACGATGAGTCCGTCTCTCACATCACCGCGGAATACCGGCTTACCAAGATAATGCACCGTCCGGCGGATGGTCCCCATTCGGCTCTCAAAAACGTCATCATCAATTCCCGATGTTCCTTTTTTCTTTTTAAAATATGCCTCGAGGCTTTGGTAACGGCTGTTCTTTTCTTCTCTTCCGTAACTGTTGAGTTCGTCACCTCGATCAGTTTTTAAAAATATATTCTCGGGGTCGAGATTAATTTTTCCGCCGGCATAATTATAGACGGTCACTTTAAATACTGTAAACCGATTCGGCGTATATCCAAGTTCAGGGTCAATCCAATTGGCGTATGTAAAAGGATTTGTCGAATATTCTTCCGATTGCGACTGATCTGGAAATTCGTACGTATTGAGATGATAATCTGACAGATATTTGATCTCTATTTTAAAATCCTTTGCGTCATAGATCATCGTCTGCTTGTCATCACTCAATCTCAATCTCTTTGCCGAATCTTGCACGAATGACAAATCAGCATCGGGAACAAGAGTATATTCAGTACGAACGGGAGGAAAGACAACATATTTATATACATCGTCGCACCCAAGAAGAGAGACTGACAGAAACAATACTATCGTCAATAGACTACGCAGATCAATACCCTGCAAAAATTGTAAAGTAAATGACCGAAAACTGCGAATTAAACTCCTTCAACTCGGGACGAAGAAATTCCTGGTCTGTGATTTTGTACCCAAAATCAATCACAATATTATACCCACTGTACTGAGTTCTGTTGGTTATCGACACAGCTGATGTCGACGAATTGTAATCTGAATACCCGTTTTGAAGATTTCTTTGTTTCAAAAGAAATGCGTCGGTTAGGCCGAAGAGCGATGTACCCTGAACACCAAAATGCATTTCCGTATTTTCGGTCAGTTTGTAATCCAAACGCATGATTGGAATCAACGTTTGACTATGTGTCGAAATGGTAGTCGATTTCGTGTCGTTGTCGTACGTGTTGTTCGAAACAATCTTCAACGTCCGGACTTTGAACTGTGGGCGCAGACGAATTGTATTACTGAGAACCGAATACGAATAATCTATCTTGTTGACCAATGCAAGTGATGTCAGCTTCCCTTCAAATTGTTCATCGATGAGTGGACCGAAATCGAGCTCTTCCAGAGTCGGTGTCCCGACTTTGTACTGTGTATTGGATTCGAAACGGACGTTGTTTTCGATGTTCAGGTTCGGCACTTGAGTGTACTTTGTTCCGAGATAAAGAATATGTGAGAGACTGTTGCGGTACAGGAGTTGATCCCGAACAAATTTCGGCGTGGGATCAGCCTGAATAACACCGGCAAATTGGAATCCGTCGTTGGCAATATTGTCGTGCGCTCTCTTAACAGTATAGAACATATCAAGAGCACCGAATCGCGGTGTCGAGATCCCGTACGTTCCTTTAAAGTAATTGACCATGTTCTTGCCACCGCGTGCGATTCCCTGTTCACGGATGAGACCTGTTCCCAGCGTAAGGTTCTTCGCTGCTTCGAACGAAAGAAAGTAATGATATCCGTCAATGTCGGGCGTGTACGGATAGTCGGGATAAATATCGTTTTCCTGGTTGTCGATAACGGCGTTGTTGTTCCAGTCATCCCCCGCTTCGAATGACGGTGGATCGCTGTAGTACGTCATGAAATCTTCGGCATAATCAGGCAGCCCGTTGGAATTCCTATCGTCGTCCGGAATGCCATCCCGGTCACGATCTTTGCCGGGAAAAATACCAGCATCGGGTTTACGTATGATATCCCCAAGTCCGGTCAATTCGTTGTAATTCTGCCGGTATCCGAGGATGTAAGGGTGGATGTTCTGGCTGTTTGGATTGCCATTGCTGTTCAGGACATCGAAGTTCGACGCAAACCCATACGCCGTTGCATTGTAGAAATAAAAACCGTCCTCCCATCGGTCGTTATCGTCATTGTCGTCTACCAATGAGAAGTATGCACCACCCGGCAACAGAGTGTTCGTAGTCGACCTGCCTTGATCGTCTGCCGAGTACCCATAAAAATCGGGTGGAGTATATGTGATGACACTGGCACCTGCTGCTTGCATACTATAATAACTGTTCTCGAGCATATAGACATCCAATGCCGTCCCGTACCATGGTTCAATGCGATACCGTTCGCCTCCAAGCGTTAGCCGTCCGATTTGCTTTGTTCCCCTTATAAAAAATGCTTTCCCTTGCATTTCATAGTGTGGTGCTGCAAGAAGTGGGTATTTTCGGTATGATGAACTTAAGTTGTATTCTCCTTCAATATTAAATCCATTCCAGTTGAATTTAAAATTCATTCCGTAAATGGACATACCTGTGTTCAATCCGTACGTGTAGGTGACCCACTGTTTATTCGATGCGTCTTGAACATTCCCCTTAGCACGTTCTACCGTATAAAACGGTGTCGGGCGTCCCTGCACGGTTGGACTGGTGTGATCGGGATACAGATTCAATCGCTCGGTCGGATATTCATCTGCCCGAAGGACCCAATCTTGAGCCGCATCCAGAGCGTAATCATTTGAGAGCAAAAATTGAAAAGAGACCGACTCCGTGTAAAACGGCATGATGAATGCGTACACGATCGAGTTGCTTCCTGAAACGCCGATGGGATATTCCGGCGGATTCGAACCACCCCATTCACGAAGATACGCTTGATAGTATGAATCGTTCAACGGGATCGTCCCGTACTGAGGATGATCGTAAGTCCCCGCACCTTCCGTATACAACTCATCATCAATAGCGAAATTGTCAATCGTTTCAGTCCGCCGGAAAACCCAGTATTGAATCGGATTGTTGAGGTTCGTATTGAACAGACTGGGTAAACTCTTGTTGATATTCACAATGGGATGTTCTTTACCGTTGACTATCAACCTCGGCACATTGTAGACAATCGGTCCCGAATTGTCATTCGGCGAGTCGTCTCTCACTCGAATAAAAATGATTCTCGGCACTGCGTTGACTACATCCCCCTTCGTCGATCCGTTGTTACTGTTGATGGAACTATGCCGCTGATGTTGATTGACGTACGATGCCCCAACTGTCAGGATATCTCCAAGATCAGTTTCAAGATGCCCGCCAAACATGTACACTGACCAATCCCTCGGCCGCGCAATTGAATTAGGGAGACTCGTCGCATCAAATCGGATTCTGACGGGATCGGACACGCGCGAAGCGACGATGGAACCGCGATATTTGTTTGTTGCGCCATCCCACCGTATTCCATTGAATCTGGCTTTGTCGAACGTCAGTGACGTGAACTTTGTTCGTATCGCTTCCCCCAGCATGATACGCGATTGGAAACCACCGTATTGATCGTTGCCAATGATCAGATTGTTAAACCAGAGATTGTAGTATTTCGACTTTTGCACGTTGCTTCCACCAAGTCTCGGATCGATAAACTGGTTCTGCGATTCGCCGAGCTCATAAATAGATAAACCGTCGACGAGGAAATTCCCAAAGTTGTCGTAAATTTTTCTCTTATTGAATTGAATACTGTAATTTTCGTAATTGCGCCCCGAATAATTCGTATAACCTTCATTCCCTTTAATCTCATCCCGACTGATGAATTGTGCCGGAGCAATTGTAATTGCCAGAACAATAAGCGAACTTATCAGAAAAAGTAATTTGATCATGTGTTTCTTAAAACTCATAGCCGAGAGAAATGGACGAGATGCCGCCCACATGGTTGCTGAATGCTTGATAGGAATAGGAATAATCGAACACAAAACTACTGATTTTTAATCCGAAGCCGACATTGTACTCCCCTTGCGAATCAATCTCGGCAACTCTCCCCCCACCAAATCGCACCAAGAACATACTTTCGATGCCGGCGATCGAGGTCTTCAATGCATTGATCTCTGATCCGAGCATTATTTTCATCTCACCCTCACGCACGACAATGCCGCTTAAGACCGAATAATTGAATTTTCTTGACACGTACGCTCCACCGAGATGCACTTCCATCGGCAGCACACCATCGGGTGAAGCGTTGCTGGCAACCGATGGCTGGGTGATGTTAAGGAGCGACACACCGATCTGTATGTCGTTCTCTTCATATACCTCGGTCGCGATATACGTTGCTCCGACGTCTAAAGTGAATCCGGTGTACGAAAGTACGGGCTCCGGTACAGCATTTTGACCTTGCGGAGCCTCTGCGCTCCATCGTAAGATTTTGACACTCCCCCCCACTGACAGATCTTCTAAGAACATTCTTGTGGCAAACGAACCGATAAACATCTGCTCATTCCAAAAGTTCGGCGAGAATTGAGAAACAACAACACCTACCGTACCGATAGACCCGAGTGAATACGCTCCGCCGCCAGTGATCAAATTCATATTTTCATCGGTGATATCTGGATATAAATTTGAAAAACCGGTAAAGACATGTCCGGTGGATAGGAATCCAATGGAAGCAGGATTATAGAATAGCAGTGAAGCATCCCCCGTCGACGCAGTTACTGCACGCCCTACCGCAATTGATTTCGGATGATATCCTTTGTCGATAAATGCTTGCGCCGAAACTTCGATCGAAAGGATGCTGAGAACAACAAACGTTAGAAGAATTTTTCTCATATTAGTAAGCAACCACAACAGATTTTGTGACTACAAATCCTCCGTCATCCACATCTAAAGAGACCTGGAGGATGTACACTCCAGGTCGAACTACTTTTCCGTTATCATCTTTCCCATCCCACAGGAATGCACTCCCGCCTTTTCGCGGATCGCCGAAGTACGGATTCACGCCTGACATCAGATCAGCGATCGTTCGGATTTTCCTGCCTGTGAGATCAAAGATCTTGATACGAAGCGGCTTTGGAACCTCAATCTTGGTCACTGAAAAATCGATGACGGTTATATCGTTGCGTCCGTCGTTATTCGGCGTGAACGGATTAGGATCGATGACCACATCGACCAGCGGGTTTCGGGGGACACCCGCAGCTATAACCGACCACCCGCCGCTTCCCGGTGATCTATTGGGATCAACTGTTTGAGGATTCCATGTGGAACTTTTGTTCGAAATGATCGACGGAAAATCTGCGTGACGTATCAATTTGGTCGCAAAGGTAATATCAATCGTACTTGTTGATGATACCGTTTGTGCGAACTCAATTACGATCTCGCTCGATGAAGGGACATGCGAATATGCAACCGAAACGCCATTGACAGTAACATTGCGTACTGAAGAGGGGCTCGGAGTTTGAATTTTAACACCATCGATTCCGAGTGATGACCCGGAAAATTTTGCAAAGATCGAATAAGTCAATGTCGAGATGGTCAAAACATCGACCGTATCCGGCGTAATCCGTGCGGAAGTGGAATCAGCAATAAGATTTTGCTGGTAGACAAATTTAACACTCCGAACTTTCGGAGTTTCAAGAGTTGAAGTTCTCAGCGAAACGCGGTATTGAAAAAATCGTCGCGGCTCAGCAGTCAACAATTGAGCCCCTTCCGATGCAGATGGCGATGAAAGAAATTGTATCGGCGACGACCAGTTTGACCATGAGGTACTGTCGTATGTTTTCTTTGATCCGGTTCTCATTTCAAACGACACTGTGGTCCCTGTCGGAATATCGGCATCCAGAAAAACGTTGGCAAAATTCGCCGGCAGCATTCCGACAGAATCAATGTTGGATACATACGCTGCCTCGACGACGTATCCTTGTCCAAAAATTCTAAACTCGGAAATAACCGTCGAATTGTTCGGATGCTGTTTATCTATTTCAAAAGTAATATACCGGATCGGTTGTGCATCGGGAATTGTCGCAACATGCCGCGCCGAATCGAGGTTGTTGAACTCTTGGAATATCCTCGACATGTTGTTTGTATCGACACCCGCGTAGTACGAAAACGCAATCGGTCGCAACTGATATCCTGTACTGGCAAGATTACCCAGCCCAATGACAACGATACTGTCAACCACCCTCACAACGCGCAGATCAATCTTTACTTGCGAACCGATATTTGACGCGGTCACAGGAAATTCAACATATGTGAAAAAATTGTTATCGTGAAGTTTCTCGGCGTTGATTTTATTGGTGTCAGGTTTTTGCTCGGCATTCAATGGGAATGGACCCGCATAAATAGCTTTCATGATTGAACCTGACGCAAGATTCTTTGCCTTTCCCGGTGCCAGGATGATGTTCCCAGGCTGCGACTTTAGATCGATGTCATACGACAGGGATTTGTCGTATTTCGTTGTATCGGAAAAATTAAAACTATACACCAGCGAATCGGCGGCGGCAAATCCAATTGAAGTGAAGAGGATTGGGAAAAAGAGTACTACAACATAGCGAAGGTTCATCGGGAAGCGTATACTACGAGAGAATAATTGTTGGATCGAACTCCAAATTGCTTGCAAAAAATATACACGCAAAAGACTCATAAAGCAATCACTAATTTGTGTGTGAATCAGTTTTTCCTTCGATCACTAGAACAAATTCTCCTTTTATCGAACGATGTGATAATTCTTGAATGACATTGGTAACTTTCCCCCGCAGCATCTCTTCAAATTTTTTTGTGATTTCTCTTGCAACCACAATATTCCTATCGCCGAGATGAACAAGCAGCTCTTCGAGCGTTTTGAGAATTCTGTGAGGTGACTCATATAAGACAATTGTACGCTCTTCGTTTCGCAGTTTTTCCAGTTTTGTCTTTCGTCCCTTCTTATGAGGAAGAAATCCTTCAAAAACAAATGAATGTGTCGGCAACCCGCTCGCAATCAATGCGGGAATAAATGCCGTTGCACCGGGAAGTGGAACAATCGGGACATTGTGTTCTATCGCTGCGGTAATGATCGAATGTGCAGGATCGGAAATACCGGGAGTTCCTGCATCAGAGACAAGAGCAATTGAATTTCCCTCTTTCAACTGATCAAGTATTTGCGGTACCCGAATCTGTTCGTTGTGGGAAAAAAAACTGAGCAGCGGTTTTTGAATATTGTAATGATCCAATAAAAATTTCGTTGTGCGCGTATCTTCTGCCGCCACCATATCGACGTTTCCCAACACCTTCAACGCTCGCAGTGTAATATCCTCAAGATTACCGATCGGTGTCGGGACTATGTATAATGTTCCTCGCTGGATCTCTTCTGGCACTCCTCACACTCCCCAATCACGAACGTACCGAAAATCGACATTGATGGTCCGGTGTGAAATCTTCGCAACAATCGGCGGTCGGCGTTTGAATTGATTGACTTGAACTTTTTTGCGAACGGTTTCTATGAACGTCCGTGTAAATCCTGTTGAGATCAGCTCACTATCGGTTCTTCGTTCGTCGATCATGTAATAGAGCAATGCATCAACATCGTTGTATGAAAATCCGAGTTCTCCTTCGTCTGTTTGTCCTTGCCAGAGATCTGCGGTCGGTTTTTTTTCAATGATACGTTGGGGAACTCCCAATTCTTTGGCTAATGCCCACACATGCGTTTTATAGAGATCGCCTAATGGATTTATTGCACATGCCATATCACCAAACAAGGTTCCGTACCCGAGCAATGATTCGGTCTTATTGGAAGTTCCGATGACGAGTGCTTTCTCTTTCTGCGAATAATCATAAAGAACCATCATCCGTTCACGCGCCATAATGTTGCCCCGCCGCAAATTGTCTGAGATCTTTTGCGATTCGAACAACGGTTCGACCATTGGTGTTATGTCGACAAGGTCTGAACGGATACCCAGTTGTTTCACGACCGATTCCGCATCTGCTTTACTGGCGGAACTGCTGGTCTTGTAGGGCAGCATCACCGCAAGAACATTTTTGGGACCAAGAGCTTCTGCCGCAAGGAAAGCAGAAACAGCCGAATCGACGCCGCCTGAAAGACCGATTACTGCTTTGGTAAATCCGACAGATTGAATTTCGTCCTTCACAAAGTTTACTAGCAATGAGCGGACAAAACTCATATTGAGTTGTAAGGGATGATGTTCGTGTGTTGTTATTTCCATAAGAAAAAAACCTCACAAGGTTCTCAACCCTGTGAGGTTCCGTTTATATTTCACCGACGCTTAATTCTTTTAATGCGTTCTTGATCGTTCCCAATCCTTCGGCTAATTCATCCTGTGTGATCGTCAGCGGAGGTCTGAACCGTATCGATCTGTCTCCGCAGCCGATCAGGATCAATCCTTCTTCGTACGCTTTTGAAATAAGTTGATTGCGATTCTGCGCCGTATCGAGATCGAATGCAGACATCAAACCTCTGCCGCGAGGATTGGAAACCAATTGTGGGAATTCCCGCGCAAGATTGTTCAATTGACCGACCAGATATTCTCCCTGCACTCTGGAATTCTCGACAAGATTGTCTTCGTGAATAATCTCGAATATCCGTTTTGCGCGAACCATATCCACAAGATTGCCGCCGAATGTTGAATTAATGCGGCTTGCTTTCTTGAATACATTCTCAAGAATATCATCGATACGGTTTCCTGCCATGAACCCGCAGATGTGCGTCTTCTTTCCGAACGACATCAGGTCAGGTTTCACGAACCATTCGTGCGCCCACATCTTGCCGGTCAATCCGACGCCCGATTGCACTTCATCAAAGATCAAAAGGATTTCGCTTTCATCACAGATCGTTCTCAATTCCTGCAGGAATTCTTTTCGGAAGTGATTGTCGCCCCCTTCCGCCTGTATCGGCTCAATAATAAGTGCGGCAATATCATCGGGATTATTGATGATCGCTTCCTTGATTTGCGAGATCGCGGTTTTCTCTTCTTCAATCACCTGCTTCAAATGTTCATCATTGAGAGGAAACTTGATCGCTGGATTATGAATGCGGGGCCATTTGAATTTGGGAAAATATTTCGTCTTTGTCGGATCGGTATTCGTCAGCGACATCGTGTAGCCGCTCCGTCCGTGAAACGAGTGACGGAAATGGATCACCTGATATCCACGTTCGTTCGTGTATCCTTTTGCAAAATTCTTCCGCACTTTCCAGTCGAACGCGGTCTTCATCGCATTCTCATTTGCGAGAGCACCGCCATCAATAAAGAAAACGTACGGCAAATACTCAGGTTGTGCGATGCGGTAGAATGTCTCTACGAATTCAGCCATTTCAACTGAGTAGACATCCGAGTTCGACGGTTTGTTGAGGGCGACGTACGCAAGTTTTTCCATGAACTCCGGCGTCGCGAGTTTCGGATGATTCATCCCGAGTGCAGACGATCCGAAGAAAGAGAAGAAATCGAGGAATTTTTTCCCGTGGCGTGAATCGTAAATACGGCAGCCCTGACTCTTCTTCAGGTCAATGACCATATCGAATCCGTCGGCAAGCATATGGCGCGAGAGCGTCTGATGCACTTCCGATGGAGTGATCGATACCGGTGTGAATGGTGCTTTCTTCCCGTTGGAAGAAACGATTTGTTCTTTTTTAGTTGTAACAGTGGCGGACATGGTCCCCCTCCTTTCATACTTTTTGGTTCAGAAAATCTGCGAAGGAAAAAGTATGACGAGAATCAGTAAAACTCCTGATGCTCGTAGAGTGAGGTAATATATGGGCGGCCGTTCATTGTATGTAGGGAATCCCGACAGACGTTTAAGAGCGTCGGGATTGAGTGATCTTAATAATTATCAATTTGTGCGCGTTGCAAACTCCCGCTGTAGTCAACGTAAACTGCTTTCCATTCTGTATAAAAATCATATACCGTCCATCCACCTTCACGATGACCATTGCCGGTCTGCTTCACGCCGCCGAATGGAAGATGTGCTTCCGCGCCGATAGTAGGTGCATTAATATAGGTAATTCCAGACTGAATGTCACGTATCGCCTGGAATGCCTTGTTAATATCCCTTGTATATATTGAAGAAGAAAGACCGTAAATGGTGTTATTGAGGATTTTGATGCTTTCTGTAACATCCGTTGTCCGAATTACGGACAGCACGGGACCGAATATTTCCTCTTTTGCAATTCTCATTTCAGGAGTCACTTCGCTGAAAATGGTCGGCTGATGGAACCAGCCATTTGAGAGTGCGCCATCTGTCGCAATCTTTCCACCGGCGACTAGTTTTGCACCTTCTTGTTGACCAATTTGTACATACTCCTGCACTGTCTTCCGCTGGCTTTCATTCACACACGGACCAACCTGTGAATCGGCAAGCAATCCGTCACCAAGTTTCAATTTGTTAGTACGATCGACAAGCATCGACATGAACTTGTCGTATACTTTTTCGTGAAGAATCAATCTGCTGGTAGCAGTGCAGCGTTGTCCTGTCGTACCGAATGCACCCCATAACACACCGTCAAGTGCAAGATCGAGATCAGCGTCATCCATAACGATCTGAGCATTTTTGCCGCCGAGTTCAAGTGATACTCTTTTCAATGTATCGGAAGCAATCTTTGAAATATTCTTTCCGATACCTGTTGAACCGGTAAACGAGATCAAATCAACATCCTGATGACCGACGATCGCATTCCCGACTTCACCGCCGCCACCGTGGACGATATTCACCACCCCAGCGGGCAATCCAGCTTCCATCATGATCTCGACAAGCATTGTTGCGGTGCGCGGAGTGTCGGATGCCGGTTTGAAAACGCACGTATTGCCGGAGAGAATCGCGGGAAACATTTTCCATGTCGGTATCGCCATCGGAAAATTCCACGGGGTGATGATCCCTGCGACGCCGATCGGAACGCGGATCGCCATTGCAAACTTGTTCGGCAATTCGGAGGGAACGGTATGACCGAACAACCGTCTCCCTTCCGTTGCAGCATAGTACGCGGTATCGATTCCTTCCTGAACATCGCCGCGCGTTTCGTCCAGAACTTTCCCCATTTCGCGCGTCATCTCACGTGCAATCTCTTCTTTCCGTGCGACGAGCAGATCGCCGATCTTGCGCATGATGTCGCCGCGTTTTGGCGACGGGACCAAACGCCACTTCTCAAATGCAGCGCGAGCCGCTTTCACTGCTTCATCGACATCCTCTTTTCCCGATTTCGGAAATGTTCCGACTACTTCATTCCAGTTAGCGGGATTCCTGTTCTCGAATGTCTTCCCTGATTTTGCATCGACCCATTTTCCGTTGATAAGATTCTGAAATTTCTGAGGCATAATGAACTTTCAATTGTTTTTTGATATTTCAAGTTGTTTAAATATTAATTTACATAACGTATCTGGAATTTCTGAGTGTCTCGCAATTGGTGCGCTTCTATTCGTTTTAGGGTTGTGATAAATATCGTGATTTGCTCCGTGCCTTTTCAAATAGCATCCTTCGCGTTCAAGAGTCTTTATCAACTCCTTCCTTTTCACACAGCTATTCCCAATTCTTTTGTCCGAATAGTCTTTTTAGGAAGCACCGATTCGTTTTCTTCAATCATTAGCTGATATACTTCTTGAATATTCGATTCAAGTTCAGATAATGTTTTTGCTTGACTAAAAACTCCCGGCACTTCTTTAAGTTGTCCAACGTACCACGATTTATCTCTCCAGTATTCTAGAGTGAATTTGCGAACCATAATTCTCTCCTTACATTATTCTAGTCCGACTCTCTTAAATATGTAATCGACGTTATTCAAACTCTTTTGTGGATCGAACGCTTCGTCGAGATCAGCCACGCTGAGTATCGAAGCTACTTCAGCATCTCCTCTCAACACATCTTTGAAATTTTTTTTCGACTGCCAGACATCCATTGCGTGTTTCTGAACAATGCGGTATGCATCCTCCCGTTTTATTCCTTTTTTGGTAAGCGCCAGCAGGACGGGCTGTGAGTAGAGCAATCCGTGCGTCACTTCCATATTCTTCTTCATGTTCTCGGGATACACAATCAACTTGTCGATGATACCGGTGAATTTTGCCAGCATATGATCGAGAAGGATACAACTGTCCGGAACAATGATCCTCTCAACTGAAGAATGCGAAATATCCCTCTCGTGCCACAGTGCCACATTTTCTAATGCCGCCTGCGCATTTCCGCGCAGCACACGCGCCAGTCCGGAGATCTGTTCACTCGTGACAGGATTCCGCTTGTGCGGCATTGCGGATGAACCTTTTTGTCCTTTTGAGAAGTACTCTTCTGCCTCCAATACTTCTGTCCGCTGCAAGTGACGGATCTCGGTGGCAAATTTATCGAGTGAACTTCCGATGACCGCAAGAGTGGTGAGAAATTCCGCGTGGCGGTCCCGTTGAATAACTTGAGTCGATACCGGTGCCGGTGTTAAGCCAAGTTTCTCGCAAACATATTCTTCGACTTTGGGACTCAGATGGGCGAATGTGCCTACTGCGCCGGATATTTGACCGACAGAGACTGTTTCGATCGCTCTTCGCAAGCGAACAATATTCCTTCGCGTTTCATCGAACCACAATGCCAGTTTCAATCCGAATGTGGTCGGTTCGGCGTGAATACCGTGCGAACGGCCGATCATCACGGTCATTTTGAATTCTTTTGCGCGGCGGGCAAGGATGTCTCGAAGTTCTTCCAGATCCTTCAACAACAGTTCGCCCGCTTGCTTCATTTGAACTGAGAGCGCCGTATCGACGACATCCGACGAGGTCATACCGAGGTGAATAAATCGAGAATCGGGACCGACGAACTCTCCCACGCTCGTCAAAAATGCGATCACATCATGCTTCACTTCCGCTTCGATCTCGTTGATGCGGTCGATATCGAATTTTGCTTTTTCACGGATCGTCTTGACCGACTCCTTGGGAACAGAGCCAAGTGAAGATTGTGCTTCGCAGGCGAGCAATTCGATCTCAAGCCAGATGGAAAATCTGTTTTCGTCCGAAAAAATATTGCCCATCTGCGGGCGGGTGTACCGGGTGATCATTTAGATTTGCTTTTCGAGTTTCATTTCGACCGCAACAATCTTTTTGTCACGGTAAATTTTCATCTTCCACAGATCTCCCGCGCGGCTGTCCTGCATAACGCTGATCAGCCTGCTCTCGTCGACGATCCTCTCGCCGTTGATCTCCACAATGATATCCGCAACTTGCACGCCGGCTCTGTCGGCAGGACTGTTCTTCTTGATGTCCGAGACGATCACACCTTGCGCCTGTTTCAAACTGAAGTACCGCGCAATCTGTGCATCGACAGGTCGAATCTCCATGCCGGTCCAGAAATTGCGTTCAACTTTTCCTTTACGCTGTAGTTCATCAACGATCGGCTTCACGCGGTTGATAGGAATTGCGAATCCGTACCCGATATATGCCTGACTCACACCGCCGGTATAGATCAGCGTGTTGATGCCGATGACTTCGCCGTCAGCATTGAGAAGCGGACCGCCGCTGTTGCCGGAGTTAATCACTGCGTCGGTCTGTATCAATCCACGATATGAACGATTGCCGTCGACATTCAAATTCATTCCTTTTGCACTGACAACGCCGACAGTAACAATCGGCTTGTCAATATTGTCGAAGAGACCGAACGGATTTCCGAATGCAATCGTCCATTCGCCGATAATGACATTGTCGGAGTTTCCCAATTTAACAAAGGGAAATGTCTCCCCTTTTTCAGGAGTGATTTTTATTAAACAAACATCCGACACATCATCCGTCCCGATAATATCTGCCTGATACTTTTTCCCGTTTGTCAGCGTCACCGTTATTTCTTTTGCATTGCCGGCAACGTGGTCGTTGGTCAGCACGTAACCATCCGGCGAAATGATAAATCCCGAACCTAAACCTTTTACTTCCTGACGGTAATTTCTATTTCCAAAAAATTGACGGAAGAACGGATCGTTTCCGAAAAAATTCGCAAACGGATCGCGGTACTCGCGTACTTCGATGACATTGATACCCACAACGGTAGGACTGACAAGTTCGACCGCTTTTGTAATTGCATTCTGGCGAGATTTAGAGATCTCATCTTGTTGACCAAAAAGCAATGCCATCACTATGAGGCTTGCCGTAAAAGTTCTATTTAGTCTTCGCTTCATACAATTCCTTCAATGGTTCAACATGCCGGGTGATACATACAATCATCGGCAAGACTCCGGCAATTATATATTGATCCGGGAAGAAATACTCCGGAATTAATCGGGCAAATGTTTCATTCGGAACGATCAAAGCAAGAAGCGGAGTTACAATCAACGCAATTACAGTCGCAACATGAACATTCTTGACTGTTTTCGACGCAATAAAGTACAGGAGAAGCCACACGCCGACCCAGATCCAACACGTGACGAGAAAAACTCCGGCAGCAGTTGCAAGACCTCGTCCCCCTTTAAACTTCAGCCACGCGGGATAACAATGACCCGTTACTGATCCCACCATGGCAGCACCAACAGTAAGCACATTTTCATGAAACAACATTGTAGCAAGAATAACAGCAATGATCCCTTTGAGAATATCTATCGCAACTACAGCGACGCCGATTCTTTTCTTTCCCGTTACTTCCAATGCATTGCGCCCCCCAACATTCCCGCTTCCAACAGTCCGAATATCCACATTGGATGTTTTCTTGACGACAAGATATGCTGTGGGAATCGAACCGATGAGATAGCTGATACAAAAAGAGACGAGGTATTCCGGCAATGTGTTCCCGATTTTTTCTGATGCAAGGTACGAAAAACCGCACGGAGAGTCAACGCGCGATTTTTCTCTAACCGATTGATAGTGAGCACCTTAAACAGGATGATTCCTTGCAAATCCTTTGCAAAAAAAGTATATTCATAAAAACTCAGTGCTTCATGTTAAAAGATATCTCCAAAATAAAATTTTACAACAACATCCTCGATACGATCGGGAACACTCCGCTGATCAAGTTGAACAAGATCAACAAAGGATTGAAGCCTCTGATTTTTGTAAAGGCGGAATTTTTTAATCCGGGCGGATCTGTGAAAGACAGGATCGGCGTGGAGATTATCGCGGACGCAGAGAAAACAGGACGGATCAAACCGGGTGGAACTGTCGTTGAGTCCACATCAGGTAATACCGGAATGGGATTGGCAATTGCCGCTGCGGTGAAAGGATATAAAACTGTCTTCACAATGCCGGACAAAATGAGTCAGGAAAAAGTGATGAACCTGCGTGCATTTGGTGCGGAAGTGATCGTAACCCCGACAGCGGTCCCCCACGAATCACCTGAAAGTTATACTTCCGTTGCAAAGAAGCGTGTAGAAGAAACACCGAATTCTATTCTTGCCGATCAGTACGAAAATCCAAAGAATGCCGAAGCGCATTATAAGACCACCGGACCTGAAATCTGGGAGCAGACCGGCGGACAGATAGATTATTTCATCTGCGGCATCGGTACCGGGGGAACGATCAGCGGAACGGCAAAATATTTAAAAGAAAAAAATCCCAGGATCAAGGTGATCGGTGTTGATATCAAAGGATCGATCCTTCACGAATATTTCTACACGAAGAAATATTCGCCTGTGTTCAAAACGTATAAGGTGGAAGGGATCGGGCAGGATTTTATCCCCGGTGCACTTGATTTTTCCGTGGTCGATGAAGTAATCGTCTCTGATGATCCCGAATCGTTCCACGCCGCGCGAAGAATGACGCGTGAAGAAGGGATATTTGTCGGCGGTTCGTGCGGAACGGCGATTGCCGCAGGATTGAAGTATTGCGAGAAACTTTCCGAACACGATGTCGTTGTCATTCTTCTTCCCGACGGGGGCAGCAGGTATGTCAGCAAGATCTACAATGATGTTTGGATGAAAGAGAACGGCTTCCTGAAACCTGAGCGCGTCACAATGAAATATGTGCTAACAGATAAATCTGTTGACATTCCAAAACTTGTTGTTGTAGAAAAAACCGCAACTGTCCGAAAAGCGCTCGAATTGATCAAACAATACAGCATCTCGCAGCTGCCCGTGATCGAGGGGAACAAATGTATCGGAACGGTAACGGAATCCAACTTGCTCTCCGTTGTGCTGAATGATTCAACCAAGTTCGACAAAGCGGTCGAGCATTCGATGGAGGCACCGCTTCCGACCATTCATATGAATGAGGAAATGCAATCTGCCGTAAAATATTTTGCACAGAAAATACCTGCGGTGCTGGTCGTTGACGATACAAAACCGATCGGCATTGTCACCCGATTCGATATCCTTGATTTCATGTCGCACTGAATACTATGACCTGGGAAAAGAACGCTTCTGATACATTGGAAAAACTCCTTCAAGTGGTGCGGGATCCGTTCCGCACTGTTATCAAGAGCAATGCTCAAACCCATGCTGAAATATATGCAACGGCAAGAAAGAGCCCGCATGTAACTTCAAAAGAAGCGGTGCTCGGTTTTCTCCGCGCACGTTCTCACAAAGTCACCAGTGAGGGCCGTTTGATACTTACAGAACATCAAATGACAGAAGAAGATTTTACCAACTATCCGCAGACAAAAAAATGAAATTCTCAACCAAAGCTGTTCACGCGGGACAAGAGCCCGAACCCACCACAGGCGCCGTGATGACGCCTGTTTTTTTAACATCGACGTACGTGCAGGAGGAACTGGGCAAACACAAGGGATATGAATACTCGCGCGTCTCTAATCCAACCCGCACTGCACTTGAGAAGAATATAGCTGCTCTTGAAAATGCGAGTGAAGGAATGGCATTTGCGTCCGGTATGGCGTCGATCGATGCGATCTTCCGGACTTTGAATCCCGGCGATCACATCATTGTCTCGAACGATGTGTACGGCGGAACATACCGCATCGCGAAGATGATACTGGAAAATTACGGATTGCAATTCGATTTTATTGATACCACGGTGCTGGATAACGTGATCAATGTGCGCAAACCGAACACAAAGATGATCTTCATTGAGACACCGACGAATCCCACCATGTCGATCACCGATCTGCGCGCCATTGCGCAATTTGCAAAGCAGTACAAATTGATCTCCGTTGTCGATAACACATTTGCAACTCCCTATCTTCAGCAGCCAATAGATTTTGGTATTGATGTTGTTATGCATAGTGTCACCAAGTATTTGAACGGACATAGCGATATGCTCGGAGGATTTGTCGCAACGAATAATAAGCAGATTGCCGAGCGCCTCCGTTTCTTTCAAAAAGCAATCGGCGCAATCATGAGTCCGTTTGATGCGTGGCTATGCCTGCGCGGGACGAAAACGCTCGCTGTCCGTATGCGGCAGCACTGTGAAAGTGCAGGCATCATCGCTGAATGGCTTACAAAGCAAAAGAAGATTCAAAAGGTTAATTATCCCGGATTGAAAACGCATCCGCAGTATGACCTTGCAAAAAAACAGATGCGGGGATTTGGCGGGATGATCTCATTCGATCTCGGAAGTTTGAACAATGCGAAGAAATTTTTGAAGAATGTCAAAATCTGCTCGCTCGCAGAAAGTCTTGGCGGTGTCGAAACCCTCATCTCGCACCCCGCAACTATGACGCACGCCTCCGTACCGAAGACAGACAGAATCAAGAACGGTGTGACTGATGGGTTGGTGCGAATCTCAGTGGGAATCGAAGATGTGGAAGATATTATTGATGATCTGAAGTACGCACTTTCAAAAATTTGAACTTAAAGCCTTGCGAAGGTTATGAAAAAGTTTTGGCAAACCTTCGCAAGGTTAGTTGTTGACCTTTTTTCTAGATAAAGCAATGCCTTGTTTCTTTTTACTGTAAATTCTTTCAATTCATCTTTCCATGTCGCTTCAATTTCTGCTACTGATTTCCCTGCAAGAATCATTTCACGCACAACCGGTGTTCCTGCAAGACGGTCAAATCCCCGTTCCCGGAACCTCAGCGAATCCTTGTAGAGTTCATGAATAGCATGCACGATCGTCACTCCCGTTCGAACTGATTGATACTTATTCCGATCGGTCACTTTCACAAAAATCCCGTTGCATTGTACTCCCTTGTATTTCGGGTTCGATGCGACACCCGGGATTTCTTCCGGTGTAACGACGATCGGTTCAAATTTTACGCCGGGTAATTTCCGCGCATTGAGATTTTTGGACAACGCCTTCCCGTCAATCCACGGAGCGGAAATATATTCGAATGGCTTTTCCGTCCCCCTCCCTTCGGAAACATTGATCCCTTCAATCAAACATGTTCCCGGATATACAACCGCTGTTTGCACCGCTCTAATATTCGGTGACGGTTTGATCCATTGTAATTTTGTTTGATCGTACCACATCGATCGTTTCCAGTTTTCCATCTTCACAACGGTCAGTTTTGCGGTTACTTTATTGTTGAGCCATCCTTCAAGATTTGCCATCACCGCAAGTTCACCGACCGTCATGCCGTGTGCAATCGGCATCGGCACCCAGCCGACAAATGTCTTCAACGAATCAAGCCGCATGGGTCCCTCGACACGAATTCCGGTGATCGGATTCGGACGATCGAGAACAACAAAGTGCACATTGTTCTCTGCCGCCGCTTCCATGCACAAGAACATCGTGCTGATATACGTGTAGAATCGCGTACCGACATCCTGAATATCGAACAACAGAACATCAATGTCTTTCAACATTTCAGGTGTCGGCTTATTTATTCTACCGTAAAGCGAAACGACAGGAACTCCCGTTTTTTCATCCACGCTGTCGTTGATCTGACCGCCGTCGGGTGTGTCACCGCGAACACCGTGTTCGGGACCGAAGAGTACTTTCAGTTCAGTATCGCTCCGCTCGTGCAATGCATCGGCGAGATGCTTTCCATTTGAAAGTATGGCGGTATGGTTAGTAACAAGTCCGACTCGTTTTCCCTTTATAAGATCAAAACGTGATTCGAGCAGAACGTCGGCGCCGGCTTTTACGTTCTTCGGTTTTGCGAATGCCACAGAGACTACTAACAAGAGAAATAGGATCGTTTTCATATGCATTTTATAGTTTATGTTTTACCAGTCCCCAAGCTGCCATTGTCATTCCATCCCAGATCTGGTTTGAAACGATGAGAGATTCGATCTCATCGGGTGATTTGTAGTGGATCTCAAACTCTTCCGTCGCATCCGGCTTCTGTTGTGAGCGGACCAAGTTCCTTGCGATATAAACATGACATATTTCGCTTGTTACGCCATTAAATGGATTGAACTCACCTGCAAATTTTAAATCCGATGCACGATATCCCGTCTCTTCCTCTAATTCTATGTTAGCCATCTCTTCGTACGACTTTCCTTCTTTCACGCCGCCGCAGGGAAATTCAATACTCTCGCGATCGCACAGGTAACGATACTGGTTGACCAAAATGATCTTACCATCGTTTGTTACCGGAACGACGAGGCTTGAGCCGCGAGTAAAAACGTAATTGTATTCTCCTTTGATGCCATCCGGAATTTCAAACTCATCGAGTTTGTACGTCCACCACGGATTTTTGAACAGAATTTTTGAGGAGAGTGTTTTCCAGCGCTTGAGCATTTTGTATTTTTCAGACCAAGGGATAAGATTTTCCAAATCTCAGAGTTTTGGAAAATCTGGTATAAACAAAAACGGTCGGATGTTCACCGACCGTTTTCATATTTACTATGTTAAGCCATAAATGTCAGACGAGTTCGCTTTCTGCGAAAAAGAAAGCAATTTCAATCTTTCCGTTCTCGACGGAATCGGAACCGTGTACAATATTCTCCCCTTTGCTGTCGGCGAATAATTTTCTGATCGTTCCTTCTGCCGCATCTTTAGGATCCGTTGCGCCGATGAGCGTTCTGTAATCTGCAACGGCGTTCGTTTTCTCAAGCGCGACCGACACGACCGGTCCCGATGTCATGAATTCAACAAGCGAAGGATAAAACGGGCGTTCTTTATGAACTGCGTAAAATGCTCCTGCCTGCTCTTTGGTCAAACGGATCTGTTTCATTCCCAGCACTTTAAATCCTGCTTTTTGAATGCGAGCTAATACTTCTCCCTGTAATCCTTTGCGGACACAATCGGGTTTCATAATGCATAATGTACGTTCTACAGCCACTGCTTAACTCCTTGTTTATATTTTGTTGATTGATAAGTGACCGTCACCTCATAGGTGACGGTCACTTTGAAGATTAACGTTTCTTTTTAGGTGTCGATTTCTTTTTCCGGTTGGACTTTTTTGCCGTCGATTTTTTCTTAGAGACCGATTTCTTTTTTGCTTTGATCGTATATTTCGCTTTATATTTTTTCGCGAGAGATTGTTTCATTGTTTCGCCCATGAGTGCCGGGGATTCGACGACTCGGATACCTGCGGCACGCATTGCATCCATCTTTTCTTTTGCAGTCCCTTTGCCGCCGGAGATAATTGCACCGGCATGTCCCATTCTACGTCCCGGAGGGGCTGTTCGTCCCGCAATAAATCCGACGACCGGCTTCGATACATTCTTTTTGATGTACTCAGCAGCCTCTTCTTCCGCGCTGCCGCCAATCTCGCCGATCATAATAACGCCGTCTGTCTTGTCATCTTCGTTGAATAATTTGATCGCATCGATGAACCGTGTTCCGATGATCGGGTCGCCGCCGATACCGATGCAGGTCGATTGACCGATGCCGCGCTCGGTTAACTGCCAGACAGATTCGTACGTCAAAGTGCCGCTGCGGGAAATGACGCCGATCCGTCCTGGCTTGTGAATGAATGCCGGCATAATGCCAACTTTTGCTTCGCCAGGAGTGATGATGCCGGGGCAATTTGGCCCGATGAGACGAACACCTTTTTTGGAAATGTATTCGTACACATTCACCATGTCTTTGACCGGAATTCCCTCGGTGATACACACAACCAATTTTATTCCGGCATCAGCCGCCTCCATAATTGCATCGCCGGCAAAGCCTGCAGGAACATAAATGATTGATGTATCCGCCCCTTCATGTTGTACGGCGTCGGCAACGGTGTCGTACACCGGCACTGCACGATTGAAGTGATCTTTTTCATTCCCTTTGTATTTTATTCCGCCTTTGCCCGGTGTTACACCAGCTACGACGTTCGTTCCGTAGGCAAGCATCTGTGACGTGTGGAATGTTCCCTCACCGCCTGTAATGCCCTGCACAACAAGACGTGTTCTTTTGTTGACAAGAATTGACATAAATATTGTATTTAAGTTTAAGTAATGTTTTTAATTCACATTTTCCAAATAATCCCCAACTCGCATGATCATCCCTTCATCAAATTGTTTTCCAAGAAGTTGTACACCAATCGGCAAACCGTGCTTATCGAATCCTGCGTTCACGCTCAATCCTGGAATGCCCGCAAGATTCGCAGAAACTGTGTAGATATCGCTCAAATACATCTGCAACGGATCAGCCATTTTCTCCCCCAACTTAAATGCAGTTGTCGGAGAGATCGGAGTCAACAAACAATCGACTTTTTTGAACGCGTCGATGAAATCGTTTTGGATCAATCGCCGCACCTGCTGTGCCTTCCTGTAATACGCATCATAATAACCGGAGGACAACACATATGTTCCCAGCATGATCCTCCTCTTTACCTCGGCGCCGAATCCTTCGCTGCGTGATTTCACATACATGCTCGAAAGATCTGTCGTCTTTTCTGAACGATATCCGTACCTTGCACCGTCGTATCGCGCAAGATTGGAAGACGCTTCTGCAGTTGCAAGTATGTAGTATGTTGAAATCGTATATTCTGAATTCGGAAGCGAGACTTCGATGATCTCTGCTCCGCCGGATTTCAATTGAGAAATTTTCTTCTCAATGACAGATCGAATCTCTTGGTCGAGCGCGTCCGAAAAATATTCCTTCGGCATGCCGATCTTCAACCCTTTAACATCTCTGTTAAGAAAAGAAAGATAATCCGGAACAGGAACATTTGCAGAGGTCGAATCATTTTCATCATGTCCCGCAATAATCTGAAGTACGCGGGCAACATCACGGACAGAATTTCCAAACGCCCCAATTTGGTCAAATGACGATGCAAAAGCAACAAGTCCGTAACGGGAAACTCTCCCGTACGTCGGCTTTAATCCCGCGATGCCGCACAAACCAGCCGGTTGCCGAACAGATCCGCCGGTATCCGATCCAAGCGCAGTTGTTGCCATTCCTGCTGCAACAGCGACTGCAGAACCGCCGCTGGATCCTCCCGGCACTCTCGTTTCATCCTGAGGATGAAGAACAGGACCGAATGCCGAATTCTCATTCGACGATCCCATCGCAAACTCATCCATATTCGTTTTACCGATAAAGATCGCATCC
>JACPGG010000176.1 GCA_016182545.1 Ignavibacteriales bacterium | reverse complement strand
CGGCTTACTTAATTTACTAATACTCGACAGTTGACGAACACTATATCCTTCTGTGATCCATTGCTTGAACCAATGGAAATGATGCGTTGAAGATATTTGCCACACGAACGTTCGTCGACACTGATGGCAGTACCATCGTTGCCGATGCTGAAGTGTTTGTCCATGTCGTTTAACATTGGATGAGCAACAATACGGACAATGCTTTTTTTGTCACGATTCTACACCTTGATGGAGTTTTCTACCAATATCGTTATGTCAAAGAACAACTTACAGTATTTTCAGCAACACTTTTTGACTATTATACCCAGGATGACACCATACATCTGTACATGATACAGTCAATTCAAATACGCCGACTGCACCAAGTGCAATCCTTTAACAGTGACAGATACCTGCCCCCGATCGTCTGCGTACAGCAACTGACCGTTTGCGCCGTAATATTTCACGACGACTGAGTAGGTTCCCGGATCGACTTCCACCTCTCCGACCATCGCTTTTGCGGGGAAGTACCGTGCCAGACGCAAGTCTGCATTTTCGCTTGCGTCAACGAGCGCACTGGTAGCGATACGCGTCAATTCACCCCAGAGACCGCCGCCGGTCGATTTGTCGAGTTCCTTATTCGCTTTCTCGTTCAATATTCCTTTTGTCACTGTCCTGATGATCGTTTTCAGGTACGTGATCCCTTCTTTTAATTTGTACGTATCTTCCGCCGCATTCTCCAGACTTTCGATCGTTTGCAGGTCGGCATATGTTGAACCGTTCAATTCCACGGAAACTCTGGCGACCTTCGATCCGAGTTTTTCCATATACGGAAGCGAAAATTTAAAATGGTATCCGCTTGTCATCTCGGGCCAGGCAATGACGTCAAACTCCTTCTCTTCTTTTCCATCAGAGATATAAATTGCGACGGCATCCTTGAATGTGTGGATGGTGAAATTGGTAGCAAACAACTGCGGCGCTTTGCCGATGAAACTGACGAAATTCAATTTCGCTTTGCCGCTCCGTTCCAGATACTTCCCGAAGTCAGGTTTCGGAAAATTGTACAATTGTGCCTGCGATTGCCACGCCTGATCAATCTCCTGCAGGTCGATGCGGGCATCGTCGTACTTCCCATCGGCGCGATACATCAGCATGCTCAAATACCGCCCAAGCGCTGAGTTGTTGAATTGATTGTCCGCAACGGTGAATTTCTTTTTTGCGTCGTCGGATTTGTTGTACTCTTCCGCGATCTTATTGTATTTGTCTTTCAGGCGTGAGAGTTTGTTGTTGATCCGGCGGACTTCCACAAAAGCAGGATCGAATTGGTTCTGTTGAAGGAAGTTGAGTGTTTTGAAGACATTGAGATAGACATCTTCATAATCCTCACCGTCGTAATCCATCACATTGTCATTCAGCAGCAGCGATGCCGCTCCTTTGGAGATGCTTGTCGTATATAGTTCATCGATCGCTTCCTCGGCGCGTGTCAAAAGATCGTTGCTCTTCTGCATGTTGCGGGCGTAATGATTGAGCAACCCGGCATCGAGAAAATACAAGACGCGGTCTTTCTTTGCGTACGATTTATCTTTACTGGCTTCAAGCGTTATGGCGGCGGATGAATAATCATGCAATGCTACTTTTTTATCGACATCGACGAATTGATCTTTCTGCGATTGCACGCTCGAGCATGACGAGATAAAAAATGCTGCCGTGATCACGGGCAGCATTGAGGCAATTATTGATTTCCTGCGCGGATATTTCATCGAGATCATTACGAATAAATGATATTCTGAAGGAGTCCCGATGATTTTCATCAGGACGAGATGATGAATCGGACTTTTCGCCGGATTTTTTATCCCTCGCACAACCAGATCCTTCCGCTTCCACCTCACTTCGTTCGGCGTCAGCGTCAGGATGACGCATGAGGTCGATTGTTTGTCAATCGTTCAACAATGACAAGCATCCTTTCACACATTTACCACGACGAACCGGAACGCTCCACGATCTTTTTGATCTTTTTCGAATCGATCCACACTTTTTCATTCGTTTCAACGTTGATCAATTCCATATCGACCTGATAGAATTTTGTTTCGGTGCCGTCAACACGATCAACCAGATCTTTGATACTTCCCTTCAGCATGAAATCTGCACCTGCTTCGGCAGCAAGTCTCTTTGCCGTTTCTTCCGTTGCCTGCACCTGCTGGTCAAGCCGCTCTTCACGCACTTCTTCCCGTTCCTGCTTGCTCGCAACGAATGTTACTTTCCCGCTGTTGACAAGTTCGCGCTCGATATCCTTCACAAACATATCTGTCTGGATATGTTCCGAACTGAGATTACGGATCGTCCCGACGATCACGGTCGGTTTTTTACTGTTCGCGGATACAAACTCGCTGATCCACGGACGCCCGATGACGCTTGAGATCATCTGTTCGGCGACCAAACGCGAATCGGTCTCGTTCCATTTTCCGCTCAGGTCGGTCTGTTGGTCAGCACCGATTCGGCTCACTTCACGCGATGGTCCGCACCCGATCAGAAGAAGAACTGCGAGAGTCGTTGTAATGAATAATAGTTTCATAATAATCCTCCTTGGTCTGATTTGCATGTTCATGTCGTCGTAATAATATCGAACTTTTGGACAAAAGTAAATTAGCACTCTTTGATTTGTGATATGAATGACAAGTGCGGTCTGCCTTTGATATGGAGTCTACTTATTACCTGATGTTACGCAACACAGGAAAAACGTAGACTAAGTAGACTAAGTTGGTACATCATCCTTCGACGCGCGCCGCGTACGATAGTCATCCTGAGTAAGTCCCGATGTTTTTCAATCGGGACGCATCGAAGGATGTTCATTCATCGCGGCGCTTGCTCAGGACGACCACCTTTTCTGCGCCGCCTGTCCGCCGAACAAGTTCTTTGGCAGGCGGGCGTCGAACCATTTCCAACTCTGTGCGCTGCTTCAGTTATTATCATTTCAATCTGTGAATCTGCGATTTAAAACAACTAATGCCTCGCTTTTCGAGGCATCTTGATTGTGCGCGTTCACGGGATCGAACCGCGGACCTCCTGCTTGTAAGGCAGGCGCTCTGAACCAGCTGAGCTAAACGCGCAATATTATGATATTCAATCTTTCCTTTATTCCTTCAACAATCCCAAATAAATAACCACAAACCTTGGCACCGAAAGAGCCACGCTCTGAACCGGCTGCCTGCCCGCCTTGCTTCATCTTTTGGCGGGAGCTAAACGCGCTGAATTATTCTAATATAAAAAAAATATCTTCTTCATCAAAGGTGATTTTGATTTGGCGGACACCCCATCCCATCTCGTGTGCACACTACCTCGTTAGATTTTCCAAATCTTAGAGATTTGGAAAATCTTCATCTCGCTGTTTCTCAGGTGACGGTCACTTTTTTCTTACAAAATCAGATCCTTGAGCAGTGTCCCCTGCTGATCTTTCGCTGAAACAATCGGATCAGAAATCTTCCAATCAATCTTTAAGGCAGGATCATTATAAAGCAGTGTTCGTTCGGACTCTTTGTTGTAGTAGTTGGTGCACTTATAGACAAAGATCGCAGACTCGGAGAGGACTGAAAACCCGTGTGCAAATCCAGGTGGTATCCAGATCTGGTTTTTCTTTTGGTCGGAAAGTTCTACGGCGATATGCTTGCCGAATGTGGGAGAGTTTTTTCGGAGGTCGACCGCTACGTCGAGAACGGTCCCAAACACAACCTGGCATAATTTCCCCTGAGCAAACTCTCCCACCTGAAAATGCAAACCCCGGATTGTATTCCTTGATGAGCGGGAAACATTATCCTGGATGAATTGAATGTCATTGATTTTTTCCTTAAAGAAATTCTCTTTGTACGATTCGAAGAAATAGCCACGTTCATCCTCGAATACTTTCGGTTCGAGGATCAAAACATCGGGAATGGTGGTTGAAAGTATGTTCATATTATATTCACATTGCTTACCATTTTGAACTCATTGCACGGGATTCCTTTACCCGGCGCACAACCAGATCCTTCTCCCGACAAAAAGCAGTCGGGATCAGGATGACACATTACTTTTTTTCTAAAGTGATGCCATGAGCAATAATCGTATTCAGATGTCAGACACCTGTGAGGTGTCATATTTTTTTCTCCCCCTTTTCAAGGGGGAGATGCAGTGGGGGTCCTAGTTTTATACTTATCCCCCCGGCACACAGCCAGATTCCCGTTTGGAACGTACGGGAATGACGCGAATATTTTTTCTCTGTCACATCCCTCGACTCGGCAAGTTGTGAAAAATTTAGCCTCGCTCGGGATGAACATGCTTCTTGTTGCTCACCCTGAGCGCCTGTCCGCCATTTTTTTTTTTTATATCACACACTTTCTGCGCGATGAGTTGAAGGGGTCCTTCGACGCCTGCCTACCGGCAGGCAGGCGCTCGTAAACAACACTCGCTTGCTCAGGATGAACATGCTTCATGTTGCTCACCCTGAGCGAATTCCGCGCTTTGTGCGGAATGAGTCGAAGGGTCCCTCGACTCGGCATTTAGTGAAAAATTTGGAGCCTCGCTCGGGATGAACATCATATCTGCGTTCACCCTGAGCGAATTCCGCGTTTTGTGCGGAATGAGTCGAAGGGCACTTCATTACATTCTCATTTTCCGATCAACCGCATTTTCAATCTATTTTTAAATTGTTCAACTTTCTTTTTGTCTCAGACGAACGAGCCAATTCATGAAGCATTTTATAATCTGACTTCATTAGTGCTTCTTTCTTAGCCCGGCTCCACTTTTTAATTCTTCTTTCAAATTCGAAAGCAAATCGTATATCATCGAATTCTAAAGTCCATATTAGTTGAATTGGTAATCTCGTTGATGTATATCCTCCGTACCTGCCTGAATTGTGATCTGCTACTCTTTGTTCCAAATCGGTTGTAGAACCAATGTAATAAGTATTGTCAGAACACAAAAGAATATATACCCATGCTCGGTTCAAGGAATTCCATGCCTTTATGTAATCTATTTCCTCACATCCCTCGACTCGGCAAGTTGTGAAAAATTTAGCCTCGCTCGGGATGAACATGCTTCTTGTTGCTCACCCTGAGCGCCTGTCCGCCATTTTTTTTGGCGGAAGTCACGCGTTTTCTGCGCGATGAGTCGAAGGGTCCTTCGACGCGCTCGTAAACAACACTCGCTTGCTCGGGATGAACATGCTTCATGTTGCTCACCCTGAGCGAATTCCGCGCTTTGTGCGGAATGAGTCGAAGGGTCCTTCGACTCGGCAAGTTGTGAAAAATTTAGCCTCGCTCGGGATGAACATGCTTCTTGTTGCTCACCCTGAGCGAATTCTGCGCTTTGTGCGTAATGAGTTGAAGGGTCCTTCGACGCCTGCCTACCGGCAGGCAGGCGCTCGTAAACAACACTCGCTTGCTCAGGATGAACAGTTCTTACATTGCATTACAATTCATCGTGCTCGATGATGGCATCCAGATATTCTCTGTATGACGACTTCGGTATGTTCGATACCACAGAAATGAATTGCTCCTTTGAGATGAATTTCTTGTAGTACGCGATCTCTTCGATGCAAGCGACTTTCTGTCCCTGCCGCTGCTCGATGGTGCCGAAGAAATTTGATGCCTGCAGGAGTGCTTCGGGTGTACCGGTATCGAGCCATGCAACACCGCGCCCGATCTTTTCCACAAAGAGTTTATTTTGTTTCATGTACTCGACGTTCACATCTGTAATCTCTAATTCGCCACGGGGGGATGGTTTCAGAGACTCGGAGATCGAAACAACCTGATTATCATAGACATACAATCCCGGCACAGCATAATTCGATTTCGGCTGCATCGGTTTTTCTTCGATACTGATCGCTTTCCCTGTTTTGTCAAACTCGATCACGCCGTATCGTTCGGGATCCGAGACGCGATATCCGAAGACCGTTGCACCTGTTGCCCGCTTCAAAGCATTATAAAAGAAATCGAGATACCCGTAAAAAATATTGTCACCAAGAATGAGCGATACGGAATCGTTTCCGATAAATTTTTTGCCGAGAATGAATGCCTCCGCAATCCCGTTCGGCGCGCTTTGCAGCTGATAGGAGATGTTCAATCCGACCTGCGAACCATCGCCAAAGAGATTTTTGTAATGTGGAATCGTCTGCTCATTTGAGATGATCAGTATCTCCCTGATCCCGCCAAGCATTAAGACCGAGAGCGGATAATAGATGAGGGGCTTATCGTAAATAAGTGTCAACTGCTTGCTGTAGACCTTTGAGACCGGATACATGCGCGTTCCGGAACCGCCGGCGAGGATGATGCCTTTCATAGGATCGATTCATTAAGTGATTGGAGCATTGCGAGATTAAAACGATTAGAAAGTTTAGAAAGATTCATACATTTTTTGATTTCAAGATTTACGGATTTGTGGATTGATGATGCCGATGCCCGACCGCCGGTTACCGACCACTCCCTTCTTCCATCTTCCACACTCTCATATAGGGCGCACGGGGTGATTTCCTCTGTTTATTGAACTCCATATCGATCTTCTGAAGCTCAATGATCTGCCGGACCTTTTCTTCAAATGGAATGCGGGCATTTCTATCGTGAAATTCACGTTTCATGTCGAACATATATTGGATGTTCACATTATTCACCGTACTTCGACTTAAAGTCTTTAAATTTTTCAACCAGATTGAATTTTGAAAGCAACGATTCAAATAGTCCGACCGAATGGTAGTGTCTCAATTTCAATTCAGCGTCATGCCCGAATGTTTCTATCGGGCATCCATAAATAGATTCCCGCCAAAAACCTGCGGGAATGACGATTGTGGTTTGATTAAATTTCAACTTCTTCAACTCTACCAATTTTTCTAAGGTCGCCTTCATCGATTATTGCATCGTAACAGGATAGCGGTTGAGGAACAATCGATATTCCATACCGGATACATGCGCGTTCCGGAACCGCCGGCGAGGATGATGCCTTTCATAGGAACGATTCATTATGTGATTGGAGCATTGTGAGATTAGAAAGATTAGAAAGTTTAGAAAGTTTAGAAAGTTTCGAAAGTTTCGAAAGATTCATATATTTTTGATTTCGAGATTTGCTGATTTATTGATTGTGCATACTGACCTCTGACACTTGGAAATTACAAAATAGATGTGAAAAATGATAATGTGCGATGAAAAAATCGTCGTGGAGGTCAAAAAGATTGGCATTTACAATGCCATAATGTCCGGTGACAACAATAAAATGAGTGTTGACATCGACAAAATGGATGGTGACAGTCGCAAAATGAATGCGAACATCTTTAAAATGAACTCTGACAAACTCAAAATGCAAGTTGACATCGCCAAAATGTCCGGTGACAATGAAAAATCGAATTCGTTGCGCGCCCTGAGCGCCTGTCTGCCATTTTTTTGGTGGAAGTTCTGCGCTTTGTGCGGAATGAGTCGAAGGGTCCCTCGACTCGGCATTTAGTGAAAAATTTGGAGCCTCGCTCGGGATGAACAGTTTTAGTGTA
>JACPGG010000184.1 GCA_016182545.1 Ignavibacteriales bacterium | reverse complement strand
TTATGCCTTATTCACAGCCAGATTTCATCCAGTGTGTTTTAAATTTACCACTTGAGTATAGAAGAAATAATCGATTATACAAAAAAATAATTGATGAACATTTTCCTTCGCTTTCTCAGTTTAACTTAGTGAAAAGTTACATGACGTACCCATATCGTCTTTCTACAATTCAATCCCGAATTTGGACAAAAGTCAAGTCCGCATTCGGCAGGGAATATCAGGAACCTACTATGATTTTATTTCTTGATGCAATAAAGGAGTTTGTCTGCGATACAGTAAATTCTGCTTCAACGAAATTCTATTCACCATATAATTACAAAAAAATTTTCCATGCGGTGAACATGTATTATAAAGGAGATGTACGTTTCGCCAATGAAGTTAACTGGTGGATTGCTTTCGATGTGTGGAGACGCGCAGTTGAAAAATAAAAAAGCCGACTAAACCGTCGGCTTAAAATATTAATCGTTTAATTGTTATTATGCAGTTAATGGTTCTATCACCAAATTCCTCCGTGCCAATAACACGCGCCGTGCTTCCAACGCTTGTTGCACGGAGAGATATGCGACAAACCCATATCCCATCGTAAAGAGCAATTGGAACGGCACTGCGGCGATCTCAAGGTAATACAATGACGAGAGGACTCCGAAGAAACAATATGCTGCGAGTGCAACCTCAACGATCACCGTCCAGCTGAATTTTACCGGCACATACTTCTTATCCTGCCACGACTGTTTTTTCCCTTCGATGCCGTACTTCGGCGTGCGGACAAATTCGCTTTTCTTTTTGAACAGTCCTTCCAGCACCGCTTTGCTATTGTTCACGGCAAGTCCCATGCTCCCCGCCATAAAGATCGGGAAGAGAAATATCCTGCGACGCCAATCGAGATAGACATCTTTCTGCGCATACAAATAGAACAGGAACGATCCGACGAATGCAAGAACGAAGACCGACATGAAATCAAAATACGAATTGAATTCGCCCCCATGTTTGATGAACGTGAGCGGCACATTCAAAATACTGGCGATGACGATGAACGGAAAAACGATATTGCTCGTCAGATGGAACGTGCTGTGGAATTTTATCCGGAACGGAATGTGTGAACTCCATACCATAGGAAGAAGTTTCCGCGCCGTTTCGATCGCCCCTTTCGTCCAGCGGAACTGCTGCGACTTCAATGCATTGATCTCCGCCGGAAGTTCTGCGGGAGATGTGACATCGCGAAGGAATTTGAACTTCCATCCGCGTAACTGCGCGCGGTAACTCAGATCAAGATCCTCGGTCAATGTATCTGATTGCCAGTTGCCTGCATCGATGATGCACGACGCTCTCCACACGCCGCCGGTGCCGTTGAACTGTATGAAATATCCGGCACGGTTGCGGATGTTCTGTTCAATGACAAAATGTCCGTCAAGCGCCATCGCCTGTGTACGCGTCATCAGCGAATATTCGCCGTTCAGATGTTCCCATCGCGTCTGCACCATGCCGATCTTTTCGTCGGCATAAAAATAAGGAATTGTTTTACGTAAAAATTCCGGCTTCGGAATAAAGTCCGCATCGAACACCGCAACGAATTCGCCGGCGGCGGTTTTCAATCCTTCTTTCAATGCACCCGCTTTGAATCCCTGTCTGTTCGCGCGACGCACATGATGAATGATATACCCCTGTTCTTTCTTTTCACGTACGATGCTGGCAACAAGCTCGACTGTTTCATCCGTTGAATCGTCGAGAACCTGTATTTCGAGTTTCTCTTTCGGATAGTCGATATTGCACGATGCTTCGATCAAACGGCGAACGACGTACATCTCGTTGAAGAGAGGAAGTTGGATCGTTACCATCGGCGTTTCGCGGAGCGGAAGATCGCCATCCACCTCGTTCCTGTGTTTATGATAATGATAGACCATCACGAATCCATGCGCACCGTAAATAAAGAGTAAACTTAAGCAGGCGATGTAAGCGATGAGTATAATTTGTTCCATAGTAGTTATATGTTATGAGATAATGTTCAAAGATTTTCCAAATCTTGTAGATTTGGAAAATCTAAGATTGTTACCAGCCCGAGACGGTCTCGAGAAGGATATCTTCCGCGACTTTATTGACCGCATCGGTCAACGCTATATCGCGAGTCTGTTGTCCTTGTGTATATTCTCCCCAATTTGAAAAATCCCGCTCCCACACTTTTTTCCGCAATTTCATATCCGTGAAGGAAGCGCGAACGGTGATCGTAACGCGCCGCGTGCTGACGATATCGTTCCCGCTGATGACCTGCGGTGCATCTGTCACCTGTACGATGGTTCCTTCGACGATCGAATCGGATGTGAGCCGTTCGCCGATCTCGAGATTGTTGTCGTTGCGGAACAGTTCGATCAATTTCTGCGTGAATTTCTCCCGCAATCCCGCTTCGCCAAACCCGCTGACATCTTCTGTCAACGGAATCGCCACTGTCTTCAAATGTGCGGGGACAGAAGCGCCGGTGAATGAATAACAGCCTGCGGCAAATACCAAACAGCAAATTCCAAATACCAATGCGATGTACATCAGGTTACTCGGTTTGTGATTTGTCATTTGCGATTTGGAATTTTTCATAGCCCGTACTCTTTGATCTTCCTGTAGAGCGTCCGTTCGGATATTTTCAATTCATCGGCAGCAAGCCGGCGATTGCCGTGGTATTTTTTCAGCGACGTCTCGATCATCCTCCGCTCCATTTCCTCCAGCGATACATTTTCCGGAACAACATTCACCTGGCTGTGATCAGTTTGTGCGCCATTTGTACCGATCACACCTTTCAGGAGATTCTTCACTTCCAGCATATCGTTTTTCAATTCGATCAGCGCCCTGTACAACAGCTGACGTTCATCCAGCGCATTCTGTGTCGGCATCAGCATCGGCAGGCTCCGTTCCTCGACAGGATGACGAAGATACTTTTTAACATCGTCAAGATCGATCTTCTTTCCCCGCACGATCACCAGCATGCTTTCCACTACATTGCGCAGCTCGCGTACATTGCCGTGCCAGTAATACTCCTTCAAATATTCCGTCGCTTCCGGCGTAATGTCGTTGTACTGCACGCCGTTCTTTCCCGAAAATTCTTTCACAAATTTTTCGAAGAGAAGCGGGATATCTTCTTTTCGCTCGCGCAGCGCCGGAATGCGAATGTTCACCGAGCGAAGCCGGTAGAACAGATCCTGCCGGAAATGCCCGTTGCGCACTTCCTGCTCAAGATCTTTGTTCGTTGCAGCGACCACACGCACATCCACTTTCCGCGCTACCGACGAACCGACACGGAGAAACTCACCATTCTCCAGTATGCGGAGGAACTTCACCTGCGTCGCAACCGGCAATTCGCCGATCTCATCAAGGAAGATCGTGCCGCCGTCGGCGATCTCAAAGTATCCTTTGCGCTCGCTGCTGGCACCGGTGAACGATCCTCTTTCATGCCCGAACAATTCCGATTCGATGATCCCTTCGGGAATTGCTCCGCAGTTGACCGTTACCATCGGTCTCTTTCCCCTGTTGCTCGCACCGTGGATCGCGTGAGCGATCACTTCTTTTCCCGTCCCGCTTTCACCGGTGATTAGTACGGTAATGTCGGTCGGCGCTACATGCTGGAGGACTTCGATGATCTCCTGCATCTCCAGCGATTCGCCCACAATACCAAACTGTTTTTGAAAATCTCTCCGGTCCATAACAAAAAAATTTTACCGTTTAACGATAAATGATTCGATTGTGTATTTCGATTTCAATTCTGCTCCAAAATCACGCGCCGATTGTTCCGTTTCAAATCCTTCGAAACCGATCGCATAGACAGTTCTTTCTCCGCTCAATTTTGTGAAGACGATCGCCTGTCTGCCGACAACTGTTGTGTAACGGTCTGCTTCTCTTTGTGCGGTGCGTTCCTGTGAAAAAACACCGACCTGTACGGTAAACTTTCCTGTCGTTGACTGCATGGGAACCGGAGTCTCCTGTTTTGTTTCCGGAGCCGGCTGTTCGGTTTTTATCTCTTGTTTTTCAACGGTTGGCGGTGAGATTTTTTCATCCGGTTTTACCTCATGCTTGGCGTAGATCGATGTCGGATATTGCTCATTTAATTGCGTCTGTTTCGCGTCAGCTGTTTTATACAAACCGACGGCATAATAGTATTGATATACTTTGTACAGTGCGTCATCCGCCCATTCGCTTTGGGGGTGTACATCGACGATCGATTGATATTTTTTCACTGCCTGATCGCCGTTTGTGGTCAAATACGCATCAAGATATTTTACGCCGGGATCATTCGGATATTGACGAAGAAGGGTGGGAAGTTCAGATTGCACCTGTTCCGACTTTCCTGAATGGATCAATTCGAGCCGATCGCGGACATCCTGCTCATTCAATTGCGCAAAGATTGACGTTGTAGCAAAAACGAAAAACAACACAAACCAAAATCCATTCTCAAATCCCACAAACCCACTCCGGAGAGGAGACTTTATATTTCCCTCAGCACATACGACTCTGAGTTGGAGGGAGGGATGAGGAGTGTGAAGTATGTAATTATCTTTTTTCATATTCTTTGCGCCTTCGCGTCTTTGCGGTGTGAAAATCAATTCACACCCGGAAAAAGTTTTCCAAATAATGTATGTGCATTCGTACGCTCAACCTTTACTCTGCGGTACTCTCCCACCTTTGCATTCTCCCGCGGGAAGAGTGTTTTCTTGTTCGTGTCGGTCCGTCCCAGCAGATCATCGGATGAGCGAGAACTGTCGCGTTCGACCAGTACTTCTACCGTTTCTCCGATCAACTGCCGATTCAAATCGAAAGAGATCTCTTCCTGCAATTTGATGATCTCATTGAGTCTTTCCACTTTCACTTCTTCGGGAATATCATCTCCCATGTCCCACGCCTTTGTATTTTCACGCGGAGAATATTTGAACATGAACGCGCCGTCGTATTTCATTTCTTTCAACACACCCAATGGTCGTATCTTTTGCATCAATCCGAGATAATGTTCGATCGTGTATGTCCGATTCATCAGTTTCAATATTCTGTTTGAACCGGATTGAACCGGGAGATGAATGTACTTACAGATATTGTCGTGCCTGGCAATTGTCTCAATGAGTTTGTCGCTCATATCTTTTGGATGCGACGTCATGTATCGAACACGGATCGTTCTGTCGACTTCGGCGACGTTTTTCAGCAAATCGGCAAAATCATATTCCCCGTCGTGATACGAATTGACATTCTGCCCGAGTAGTGTAATTTCTTTGAATCCCTGCGCACTCAGTTTACGCACTTCATCCACGATACTCTTTAATGTCCTGCTTCGTTCGCGCCCGCGGGTGAACGGCACGACGCAGAATGTGCAGAACTTGTCGCAGCCGCGCATTACGGAGATCCATGCGCTGATCCCATCTGTCCGCAGCGGCGTGATGTCATCGTAATTTTCTACGCGGGAGAGTTTTACCGCAATGCCGCGCTGTCCCGCGTATGCATCTTCAACTAATTTTGGAAGTTTTCTGTACTCATCCGGTCCCACCACCAAATCGACCAAATTATTTTTTTCGATCAACGTCGTGCGGAGTCGTTCCGCCATACACCCAAGTACTCCGATCAAAACTTCAGGATTTCTCCGCTTGTGCTCTTTTAATTCCGATACACGCTGGTGAGCACGCTGTTCTGCATTATCTCTTACGCTGCAGGTATTTACAAGGATCAAATCGGCTTCTGCCGCTTCATTCGTCGGAGAGTATCCGACACCATCCATCACCCCGAGCACAACTTCCGTATCCGCAACGTTCATCTGACAGCCGTATGTCTCAACGTATATTTTTTTCCGATGCTCACTCATACTTTGTGATACAAAAATACCGAAAGCCTGACATTTGGACAATGGTATGTTATTAGATTAATGAAAATTAATCCATTACAGATTATTTTCGCAGGTTTTCTACTCCACGTCGCTTGCCAATTCGGCAGATGTGGAAAGCCGCAATTGAATTCAGAAGAAAAAAACAGTATGTTGAATCACCGCAATATTGATTGGACAGACTTCATCAAGCGGGATGTCAGACATTTGGCTAATGAAGTGTTCGAGATAGATAAAAACTTGTTAACCGCCGATTGAGAAGATGTCTGACATCTTCCCTGCAAAAGGAACTATCATGAATCCGCAAAACTTCATTTCAGAGATAAGAACCAAAGCCAAGCAACTCAAAAAAACAGTTGTCCTTCCCGATGCCGTCGACCCGCGAGCGATCAAAGCAGCCAGAATTATCGTTGACGAGGGGATCGTAACTCCCATATTGATCGGTGCAGAGGAGGAGATCAGATCGAAAGCCGACGCAGACGGTGTTTCATTGCAAGGCGTTCGTGTTGTCGATCCGCTCAAGTCGGATAAACTTTCGGATTTCACACATCTCTATTTCAATTTACGCAAGTCGAAAGGGATCCAGTTCACTGAAGCGCAGGAGATCATGAAGAAGCCTCTCTTCTTCGGCGCGATGATGGTGAAAGAAGGAATGGCGGACGGAAGTGTTGCCGGTTCCATTTCGACGACCGGCGATGTGCTTCGCGCAGCAATTCAGATCATCGGGATGAAAGAAGGGATCAGCATCGTCTCGAGTTTCTTCGCAATGGTCTTCCCGACGAAACTCTTCACATTCGCAGACTGCGCAGTCGTACCGGATCCGACCGCTGAACAACTTGCAGACATTGCACTGACGTCGGCGGAGAATCATCAAAAGATCACCGGCGAAGAGCCGCGCGTGGCAATGCTTTCATTTTCCACAAAAGGGAGCGCATCGCATCCGCTGGTGGAGAAAGTGCAGAAGGCAACTGAGATCGCAAAGAAAAAAAATCCATTGCTCAAATTGGACGGCGAAATGCAGCTCGATGCGGCGATCGTTCCGAAGGTGGGCGCTTCAAAAGCACCCGGCAGCACCGTTGCGGGAACAGCAAATGTGCTTGTCTTCCCTGATTTAAATGCGGGAAATATCGGCTACAAACTTGCACAGCGTCTCGGCGGCGCCGAAGCGATCGGTCCCGTTGTGCAGGGATTGAAACGCCCGGCATTCGATCTTTCCCGCGGCTGCAGCGTGGATGACATTGTGAATACGACTGCGATCAATGCGGTGATTGGAGCGGTATAACGGAATGTATAATGATTAATGTGTAACGAGTATGGCGAAGGAGAATGTAGTAAGGGAAAAATCATTCGGATTGGCAATCCGGATTGTCAGACTATATAAATTTCTCTGCGAGGAGAAAAAAGAATTTGTTTTAAGTAAACAAGTTCTCCGTTCCGGAACTTCAATTGGCGCAAATGTCAGAGAAGCAGATAACGCTGAATCAAAGGCTGATTTCATCCACAAGATGGGAATTGCACAGAAGGAAGCAGATGAAACGTTGTATTGGCTGGAGTTACTGAAAGAAACTTCATATATGACCGACGGCAAATTTTCATCTTTATATTCTGAGGCAGAGGAGGTCATAAAACTGATCAAACGAATTATTATTACCGCCAAGCAGAACGCCCATCGTTAATCATTGCTCGTTACTCATTGCCTATGAATAGCAAACACTGGATAGAAAAACTTCAACTCTCTTCTCATCCCGAAGGAGGTTACTTCCGCGAAATCTATCGCGCAGAAGGGATCATCGCTCAGCCGTCGCTGCCGATGCGATATAATGGAGGAAGAGCGTACTCAACGACGATTTATTATCTGCTGGAGAGCAACGATGTTTCATCGCTGCACAGATTGAAATCGGACGAGCAGTGGTTTCATATTGACGGCGGCGCGCTGACAATTCATTCGATCGATCCAAAGGGGAATTACACGGCGCATCATATCGGAAAGAATCTCGACAAAGGCGAATTACCGCATGCTGTTGTTCGTACAGGATGTTGGTTCGGAGGAACGGTGAACGAACCGGATTCATTTTCACTGGTCGGTTGCGTTGTTGCGCCGGGGTTTCACTTTGATGATTTTGAATTGGCGAAGAGAATTGAATTGGTCAGGCAGTTTCCGCAGCACAAATCCATTATTGAAAAACTAACGCGATAACATCCCCTAAATCTCCTTTCTTCCACACACATCTAACACTGCAGGGGGGAGGATATATTATTTGAAACCTCAGAAAATCCCCGATCCATGTCATTCCGGGTTGCTTTTCAACGAGGAATCTTGTTTTTCCTCTCAAATTCAAAAGCGAGATTTCTCGCTTCGCTCGAAATGACAAAGCAACATTATTTTTTCAAATGTTTTTACTTCTTATTTTTTTGACTTGTATTCCGTCTCCACCGTCATCGCAATGCCGCCACGCACGGCAAATGCCGCGGTCACTTTGCACCATCGCGGTTTCAACACGGCAACAAGATCGTCAAGAATAACATTCACTACATGTTCATAGAATGTTTCCTGATCGCGGAATGTCTGCAGGTACAGTTTCAACGACTTCGATTCGAGAATGAACTTATCCGGAATGTATTGAATGGTGATCGTCGCAAAGTCCGGCTGGCGATTGACCGGACCGAGCGACGTGAATTCGCCGGTGACGAGTGTAATGACATAATCCCGTTTCGTGTGATGATTCGGGAAGACCTCAAGGTTCTTTTGCGGAACGGAATCTTTCCCCAGGAGTGAAAGAGAGCGGATATCATTTTTGCGGGTCAATTTTTTCGTCATAGTTGTCTCTCCGTTGTTTTTATTACATCAATTTGTAAATCTCGATCGGTTCTTCCCGCCCTTTCACGGTTACCGGACCGAGATGTTCCGCATACACCGGTTTCTCATCGAGTCCGTCAAACAGATCTTTCGAGATCAGCAGTTGGGAATTGTATTCTTTGTTCAACTGCTCGATGCGTGACGCACAAATGACGACATTCCCGGTGATCGAATACTGCTTCCGTTTTGACGAACCGACATTTCCCGTCACCGCTTCGCCGACATGAATACCGATACCGACCGTTGTCATGTGGATCTTTCCGTTCTCGCCGTCCATTTTTATCCGTTCAAGAATTTCAAGCGCTGTATTCAATGCGTTCTGACAATCATTCCCTTTTGAAACAGGAGCACCGAATGTGATCATCGCCCCATCGCCGAGGAATTGATTGATGATGCCGTTGTTCTTGTCCACCACGTCGACAACCGACGTGAAGAATGCATTTTGATACTGCACGATTTCTTCCGGTGAATGTTTCTCGGCGAACGACGTGAATCCGCGGATATCGAGGAACATTATGCAGACCCGCT
>JACPGG010000022.1 GCA_016182545.1 Ignavibacteriales bacterium | reverse complement strand
AGTTCATCTTCACGATCTCTTCACCTTTTTTGCCGTACGTTTTTTTGATCGACTTTTTAATCGCTTCGATTGCCTGATCTTTCGGCAGCACGCCTGAGATGGCGAAGAAACAGGTCTGCATGATCGTATTGACTCGTCCGCCCATGCCTGTCTTTTGCGCAACGGCAGTTCCGTCGATCACATAGAGATTCACTTTTTTCTTGATGATGTCGCTCTGCACGCTGCGAGGAAGTTCATTCCATACTCGTTCAGCGGGGAAGGGAGAATTGATCAGGAATGTGCCGCCGTCAATAATAGACGACAGCATGTCCATCTTCTCGAGGAACTGCCACTGATGGCACGCGACGAAATTCGCTTTTGTGATCAGGTATGTTGAATGGATCGGTCGGGGACCGAAACGTAAATGTGATGTCGTCGTCGAGCCGGACTTCTTCGAATCGTACACGAAATATCCTTGTCCGAAGAAATCGGTCTCCTCGCCGATGATCTTGATCGAATTCTTGTTTGCACCGACCGTACCGTCCGCGCCGAGCCCGTAGAAGAGCGAGCGGATCACGTCGTCTTTTTCCGTGGAGAATGAATAATCGACATCGAGCGAGGTATGCGAGACGTCGTCAATGATGCCGACAGTGAAATGATTCTTCGGTTTCTGTTTCTTCAATTCATCGTAGACAGCTTTTACCATTGCGGGGGTGAATTCTTTCGATGCGAGTCCGTACCGTCCGCCGGTAATGCGGGGCAATGTTCTGAATTTCGGAGTGCCGTCGGCGAAATGTTCGCTCATTGCGGCAACTACATCTAAGTACAGCGGTTCGCCCGATGTTCCCGGTTCTTTCGTCCTGTCGAGCACAGCAATCGATTTCGTCGTTGCGGGGAGTGCTTCGATGAGATGTTTCATGGAGAAGGGACGATAGAGTCGTACTTTTACGACGCCGATCTTTTCTCCTTTTTCCAATAACGCTTCGATCGTTTCATGTACTGCTTCAGATCCGGAACCCATCAGCACGATGATCCGTTCTGCATCCGGTACGCCGAAATAATCGAACAGATGATATTGCCGTCCGACAGTCTTCGCAAATTGGTCCATCCACTTCTGAACGATATCCGGCATTTTTTCGTAATAGGGATTCACTGTTTCACGTCCCTGGAAGTACACGTCAGGATTCTGTGCAGTCCCGCGCATGACGGGATTATCCGGAGTCAACGCACGGCGGCGGTGTTGGGCAATAAGTTTTTCATCCATCATCGAACGGATGTCGTTATCGGAGAGTTGTTCGATCTTCATCACTTCATGCGACGTACGGAATCCGTCGAAGAAATGAAGGATCGGCAGTTTTGCTTCGAGCGTTGTTGCTTGTGAGATCAGCGCAAAGTCCATCACCTCCTGCACGTTGTGCGAGCAGAGCATGCTCCAGCCGGTGGTGCGTGTTGCCATCACGTCGCTGTGATCGCCGAAAATGGAGAGTCCCTGTGCAGCGATCGCGCGCGCCGTAACGTGGAACACCGTCGGCGTCAATTCGCCGGCGATCTTGAACATGTTGGGGATCATCAACAGCAATCCCTGCGATGCGGTGAATGTGGTGGTGAGCGAACCGGTCTGCAATGCGCCGTGTACCGCCCCCGCTGCGCCTCCTTCCGATTGCATTTCCGCAACAACGGGGACCGTTCCCCAGATATTCTTTCTTCCTTCGGACGACCACTGGTCGCACCATTCTCCCATGTTGGAAGAGGGGGTGATCGGGTAGATGGCGATGACTTCGTTTGTTTTGTGAGCAACATACGCGGCGGCTTCGTTGCCGTCGATCGTTACTTGTTCTCTGATGGAGTTATTTTCATTCGTTGACATATTCATACCTTGTTATCTTGATTAAGAGAGTAAATCTGAGTCTGGAATTGCAAATACATTGCCACCCTTGGACTTACGGCAGAAGGGGAAAACGGACTAAAATGATGGATTTAAGATCGCAGGCTTTTCAAATGTGCAAATCGAAGGATAAGAGTGTCTTAATTGTAAGAATGAAATCGGGGTATTTTAGTCGTGTATCTGCATGACGATTCTCCGAATCGTCCTAGGGCGAATCGGGAGATTCGCTCTACAAAATTTCACCTTTAATAATTTTTCGCGCAATAAACTTCGTGTGCTCGGAAAATTCTTTTCCCAGCATCCACTGCAGCATACCGAGATTGTCAGCAACCGGCATTCCTTTGTTCTTGCCGAACATGAAAATGATCTCTCCGTTCTTGTCGCGTCCGAATTTGTTGTCGTAGTCGAGCGTGGGAGTTTTTTGAATTGAGAATTCCTGCAGTGAATCAGGCGTGGGGGTGATATCGGAATATTTTTTCAACTGCCCGTCCAACACTTTGATCGTCGCTTCCACGTCCGCTTCGGCAGAATGTGCATCGACAAGATCTTCATCGGCATAGAATTTCAATGCAGCAGTGAGATTGCGCGGCTCCCGTTTGTGGAAGACCGCCATTGCGTCAACGATCTTCGCATTTTCGACGGGGTTGTAATCAAGTCCTGCGCGAAGAAATTCTTCTACCAGCACCGGCACATCGAACCGGGCAATGTTGAATCCGGCAAGATCGCAATCTGTAAAAAACTTCGCGACCTCTTTCGCTTTCTCTCTGAACGGCGGCTCGTTCTTTACCATCTCGTTCGTGATGCCGTGGATCTCCGAGACGTCTGTCGGGATTTCCATCTCCGGATTGAAGAGTTGCAGGTACGTGGTCCGAGATTTGTCCGGAAGAATTTTGATCGCGCAGAGTTCGACGATCTTGTCTTTGACCGGATTTGTTCCGGTCGTTTCGACGTCAAAAAAAATCAACGGGCGTTGGAGGATAAGTGTGTCGAGCATGGATGTTTGTTCTTTAAGTTGCAGTCCGCATTTTATTTTAGTCATTGCGAGGCGTTGTTTGCCGAAGCAATCTCCACGGGTTTCAGGAGATTGCTTCGCTCATGAAAGACATTCGCTCGCAATGACCCAACCTTTTTGCACTTTCGAGATTCAATTTACAAATAACTCAGCAAAGAATTGGAACTTCTTTTCTTCACATCGGCGTACCATTTGCATAGCGGAAAGAGAATAAGAAGTGCGACGATCCACCCTGCGTACGCAACCCACAGATCGAATCCGAAGCCTTGCGGAAGATTCAACGGATCGATCGTAAATGCCTGAAATCCGAATTGCGGAAAGTTTGCAATACCGGACATGATGTGAAGAACAATGATGTGCAGAATGTAGTAGAACATCGGCACCCTGCCGAAAATAATAACATGGTCTGCGAGCCAGCCCTTCCATTTTTCCAGATACGCGAGCAAAAGAATTGCAGGACCGATCGTCATAAGAAGAAACAGCAGCGACGGCGGATACTTCGTTGTATTTAAAAAAGAGAGGATTGTAAACATCGAAGAATTTTGCATTGACCATTGATGCGGATCACCGTACATGTTCATCGCACGTAGTATGACGAACGCCCCGATGAGAACTGCACCCAGGCGGATAAGTATTCCTTTCCTCTTATGTTCCGGCAAAGTGATGATCGATCCGAACGCATATCCCAATGTCATCACGCCGATCCACGGAATGAGAGGATAGATGACGAATAGATTGATACCGAGAAATTGAATGAGTCCCTGCACATGAAGCACGTACCAGAGATTGCTCCATGCACCGAACTGTTCCGGTCGAATCCCATCGAGCATGTTGTGCAGCAGAACCAGCAATGAGCCGAAAATTATAGTGATGGAAAGACGAACATGGATGAGAGCGGCAAGCACGATCATCGAAACGCCGATTACCCAGATCACTTGAAGCACGGTGAAACTTGCGTAATCGAGATTGAACGCCCAGGCAAAGCGAACGATCGTCAATTCCAAAACGATCAGCCACAGTCCGCGGGTGATCAGGAATTTTGACATTGCCGGTTTCGACTTTCCGCGCGACAACGAAAGGAAGACCCCCGTTCCGGCAAGAAAGACAAAGATCGGCGCGCAGTAGTGAGTGATCCACCGAGTGAAAAAAAGGAATGTATATGTCTTTGTCAGATCGGTCGGATCGAACACGACCGCATCGCGGTGAAAGAAATCGCGCGCATGGTCGAGCGCCATAATGATCATCACGATGCCGCGCAGCAGATCGACGGAATCGATGCGGGAGGGGCGGACGAGAATCTGGTCGGAAATCATTGTTTCTCCTCAATAATCGGGGACAATGTACTCTGACTAAATCAGACACGCAAGCCCGCTTTTAATAAGGGGTCAAAATTAATGCGGAGGGGAAAGAACTTTCGACTTAATGCTTTCGATATCGATACCTGCTTGTTTCAATTTTTCTTCGGCATCCTTTTCTATTATTTCCCGCAGGCGATTGATCGTCGAATCGAAATCAGTGTACGGTCTGCGGGAGTAAATCAATTCATATTCGATCGGCTCCCACGTTTTGAAATCGGCTTCATTATGCTGAATCTGAACTTCGAGTTTATCAAGAGCGAGTGCAACCTTCGCTTCGTACGTTTCATGCACTTCAAATTCGTTCCATAGAGAGTGGATCTCATCGCCGACGGAGTTATTCAGCATAGTGCGAATTTTTTCAATCGCCACTTTCTCTTTTTCTTCTTTTATTTTCTTCAATTCCGGATTCTGTACCATTCTCGGGTACGGCACATCGCCCGCTTCCGCTTCCACGAGATCGTGAATGATAATCATCTTCAATGTCTTTGCGACATCGATTTTTTGATCGAGGTACGGTTCCAGGAGAATCGCCATCAGAGCCATGCGCCACGTGTGTTCTGCAACGCTCTCCTGTCTGCCGGATGAAGTATAACTGTGCCGGAGTTCAAATTTCAATTTCTCTGCGAGATGAAGAAGGGAAAGGATATTTGTTATGTTGGTCATAGTCAATAGAACAGTGGTGCCAGGACGAGCCGTTCAAGGAACGCATAGCCGATTTCGATACTGAAAATGATGATCAATCCTTCTAGCATGATGGGAACCTCTGTGTACTTCGTGAGGATAAAAATTGCAATGCCAATGCCTGTTGCAAATCCGAGCAGCGGCGGCAAACCGACAATTCCTGATGGGATGATCAAAGATCCTCCTAATGTAATACAGGTCAACAGCGCCGCTTTATGGTCCCGTACTTTGAATACGACAATGTATAAAATCGTCTTTACAGACAACGATAGAATGATTGGGAGGAGGAATGATGTCAGAGGGTCGTTTTGATTCACGCAGGAAATTTACACAGCGTCAAGTTCAATTACAAATGTACTCCCTTTGTCCGGTTCGCTTTCTACAAAGACACTTCCCTTGTGAGCAACGATGATTTCTTTCACGATCGCCAGCCCGAGGCCCGTTGCAATCTCATCGCCGGTCGGTTTTGCGGAGAGAATCTGGAATTTTTTGAAGATGCGGTTCTTATCATCGTCAGACAATCCCGGTCCGTTGTCCTTTACCCAGAACCGTACTTTTGTATTCAGACGATCGATACCGACACGGATCTCGGCACCGAGAGGTGAGTATTTGACGGCGTTGCTGATCAGGTTCTCGATCGCCTCCTGAAGCCGTGCGGTATCCGCAAAGACGAAGATCTCCATTGTGGCTTTGGGCAGGAACAGAAGCGTTTGATTCTTTTGGCGTGCCTGAAGTTGGAACGCATCAACGGTCATCCCTGCAACCTCTACGATGTTGAGCCGCTCCATATTGAAATGCAGTTCGCCGCTTTCGATCGCGGAAATATTCAGCAGATCGTTTATGAGTGAGACCAACCGATCGGTTCCCCCTTGTATCATGGAGAGATATTCGGCGGCACGTCCTTCCAGCCGGACAGTCTGCTTGATCTCTTTCGCCAGTCCGGACATCGAAATGAGCGGACTTTTCAGGTCATGGGCAACCATATCCAGCAACTGCGTCTTCATCTCGTTCGCTTTCTCTGCGATCTTTTTTTGCTGTTCCGATTCGAACAGGAGCCGTTCGGTCTTTTGCTGCTCTTCGCGGAGGTCTCGTGTCTGCATGGTAACAACACTCTCCAGTTCCTGCTGACGCCGTTCGATGGTGCGTATGCGATATTTGTAGAAGGAATACCACGCAAGGAGCAAAAAAACACCGATGCTTACGTAGAAAATATTCGTTTCGTAAAAATATGCCTGGTGTGTAAATGTCACCGAGGCACCCGTTTCGTTCCAGACGCCGTCGCTGGCGCGCCGAGTTCCGACGTCATCCCATCCTTTATCGTATCCTTCCAGCTTCACTTTGAAACGTACTTTTTTCGGATTAACGAAGCTCAATCCGGTGAATCGGAATTCGAAGCGTTCTCTTCCCGGCGATACGGCAATGTCGTGCGCAAGATCGAACTGATTATTGTCGACAATCATTTCTTCGATGACCACCAACGGCGGCTGCTGATTGGTTGCGATATTGCGCGGATGGATCATTGCCACTCCGCCCGATGTCGGGAACCAGAGACTACCGTCGCTTGCTTTCCATCCCGCGGGCTGTACGCCGCCGTTGCATTCGACGCTTTTCAATCCGTCTTCGGTACCGTAGGTGCTACTGTGAATTTGCCCGGTCCGACCGTCGGCGCATTCATTCAACTCATCCAACGAAACCTGAAAGATCCCTTTGTTCGATGTGAACCACATGCGACCATAATCGTCTTTTAAGATTTGGAACAATGCATCGTCGAAAAGCCCCTGCGCAGTTGTAATGGACGACACCGTCCCTTCTTTTATCCTATTGACTCCCCCGCCAAACGTTCCAACCCATGTGCCATCGTTCTCATCATGATAGATCGTATGAACGAAATTGCTGGACAACCCGTTACTGACAGAGTATGTGACGATACCTGTGTCACTGATGACTGAGACACCGCCGCCGTCCGTTCCGACCCAGATATTTCCATGACGGTCTTCCGCGATAGCATTGATATACGAGCTCGCCAATCCATCTTTTTCTTTGTACTGTTTCGACAATGTACCGTTGACATATTGAAGCAGTCCGTTCCCGGTTGTCGCTATCCACACCCTGTCTTTTGAATCGGCGAATACGTGCGCCGTAATCTGGTTGTACGTCAGGGAAAGAGGTTCAACCCTTTTTACCTTTCCCTTTTCTATGATGTTGACTCCATTGACGGTCGCAGCCCAGATAACGCCGCGCCTGTCCACTGCCACGGAATAAATTTCATTGTCGTATAATCCATCCTTTTTTGTGTACAGGGAGAGAATCTTCGTCCGATCACCGTTCATGCAGACAAGTCCTTTGTCGGTGCCGATCCACAATTGCCCATCCGAATCTTCATAGACCGTCCAGATGACGTTCGATGGGATTCCTTCCTTTGTCGTGAATGTTGTGAAGAGACCGTCGCGGAGTACGTTGAGACCCCCGCCGTCCGTTCCGATCCACACGTTCTCCTCGCGGTCAACAAAGATAGCCATGACATGATCGTACGATAAGCCGTCATCAACCGTGAAGGAAGAAATAGTTCCCTTGTTCCAGAGTGCGATACCGTTGCGGGTGCCGATCCATAATTGTCCTTTTGTATCAAGAAATGTTGTATAGACAATTCTGTGGGGAAGTCCGTCATTGACGGTAAATTTTTCGAATTGCAATGAATCGTCGGGGTCGATCGGCACACGCATCACTCCTTGATTTGTGCCGATCCACATACGATTGTTCGGTGCGGGGGTGAGCGTGTTGATGTTGTTGCTGATCAATCCCTCTTTTTTTGTTACGTTGCGGAACACTCCTTTGTCGTAAATGGAAACTCCCCCTTCTGTCGCCATCCAGATCCTTCCTTTAGCATCCTCAGCAAATGCCCACACTTCGTTCTGCAACAATCCGTTTGTGGTATCGAACGAGAGATGACGCAGGGTATCTATACGCAAAACTCCGCGTCCGCGGACTGCGATCCACATTCCGCCTGATTTGTCCTCAAAGATGGTGCGAATGTGTGTGTTCTCGAATTTTTTTATTCCCGTGGTTGCTCGGAATGAATTGTTTGTATATCTGATTAAACCACCGTCGTACGTGCCGATCCAGAGAGTGCCATCGCGGTCGACGTATAATGCGGAGATGTAGTTATTCTTGATCTGCGGAGTATTCCGTTTGTCGAAGAGAGTGAATTGCACACCGTCGAATCGCACAACTCCTTCCTGCGTCCCCATCCACAGATATCCGTCCGGAGTCTGTACAATGCAGTTGACGGAATTCTGCGGAAGCCCGTCATCCGTCTGCCACACTTCATGCGTGAACTGTGTGAGTGATTTTGGTTTCCTTCCTGCCTCATCATCGGCAAAAGCGACAAGGAAACAGCAGGAAATAAGAAAATAATATGGATATGGTCGATGCACGGTTCGGTTTGAATATACCATTCTAGATACCAATAAGAATGTATTTGATGGTATCTACAAACACAAATTAGAAAGTTCTTATGATTGATCGTATCAGAATGAAAAAATTACATGCCGATCCAACGTTTAAATGCCGATGCATTTTCCTGACTGACGATCACCTCCTCGTTTACCGCCGGCGTCAGATCTACGAGCGCCTTTCCCTTTTCGTGCGGTTTGAACCGTACGACGGCGTTGATGTGCACAAGGTATTTTCTGTTGACACGGAAGAAATTTTTATCAAGTTCGTTCTCAAGTTCGGCGAGAGGTTTATCGATGATGTAGCGCTTGCCGTCGTTGCCGATAAGGAATACGATCTTGTGTTCGGTGTAGAAATACGCGACATCATCTGTTTTCAATGAAACAAAATCGGTCCCCCTTTTGACGACAAGACGATTGGGAGGAGTTGTCGTTCTTTTCTGCAGTTGTTCGAAGAGCGCAACAAGATTATCTGCGAAGTGTTGTTTCAGTCTCAGATATTTTGTGAGCGCGTTGTGCAATTTCTCTTTTTGGATCGGCTTGAGGAGGTAGTCGATGCTGTTGAATTCGAACGCCTTCATCAGGTATTCGTCGTACGCGGTGGTGAAAATGAGAGGAGAGGGAACGGGATTGGTTTTGAAGATCTCGAGCGAGAGCCCGTCGTTCAATTGAATGTCGACAATAATCAGATCAGGTGAAGCATGGTGCCTCAACCATTCGAGCGACTCTTGCACGCTCTGCAAAGTACCGAGAATATGGATCGAAGGATCGAACTCCCGCACCATTGCAATGATGCGTTCGCTTGCCGGTTCTTCGTCTTCTATGATGAGGATCTTCATGCCTTCAACAACGGTAAAGTGATTTGAAATGTCTTTCCGGCATTCTCCAGCACAATCTCCTTTTCTGTGATCAATTTATACCGCTCGTTCAAATTCTTTAGCCCGATATGCGACGATTGTTTCTTCAAAATCTTTTTGCGGATGTCGTTCGAAACGATGATCCTGTCGTCGCGGATGTCCATCGTTATTGTGAGAGGGTGCCGCTCGGAGAATGTAGTATGTTTGATCGCGTTTTCCAACAATACCTGCAGTGAGATCGGCGGAATAAGATAATCGTCGCTCTCGACGTTATTCGGCAGGATCCGGAGTACGGCACCGCCGCCGAAACGGATCTTGATAAGCGAGAAATATTTTTCGGCGAATGCCAGTTCTTCACTGAGCAGGACAAGATTTCTCTCTTTATTATAGAGAATGTAGCGGAATACTTCCGCAAGATTGTCGTTGAAGAGTTTCGCTTTCGCCGGCTCTTTCTCTATTAAATACGACAACGTATTCAAGGAATTGAACATAAAGTGTGGATCGATCTGGTTCTTCAACGCTTCAAGTTCCGCCAGTGCTTTCGCTTTCTCCATCTTTTCGCTTTTTGTTTTATCGGTCTCCCACGACTTGATCAGAAAAACTGTTTCGTATGTATGTGTAATGAAGACGACGCACACCACGCAGAGTGCCGTTGCTTTGAAGATCACGTTCCAATCGGTGACGGCGTGATTTGCAAATTGATACCACATCGTCATCAACCCGACGCAGATCGGTATCGTGTAGAAGATATTGGAGACGATCAATCCAAGTACTTTGTACATCGGCTGGCTGAGCCATGAAAAACGATTTCTCAATCGGAAGAGGAGGTACCGGTTGCCGTGCCAGAGGGCGAACGAGATGAACATGAAATAGAGGTAGCTGAAGAAAAGTTGCCACGGAGTGTATACTGAATTATCGATCATCCCCGTTACATTGGGGATGACAACGCCGAAGAAGGGGATCATGATGATCCGTATCGTCCTGTCGTTCAGTTCAGTATCGATGTTCTCGTCGTACATGTTTGGTTCCCGCAGATTTCGCCGATCGGCGCAGAAAAAACAATCTGTGAATATCCGCATGATCTGCGGGAGACACATTCAAAGATTGTTCATTTTTCTGAAAATTGATTTTGAGATGTCATCGGTGTTGAAATTTACGAGTAGCCCTAGTTTCTTTCCTGTAAGTTTCAAATACGTTAATAACTGTTTGTGATGAACATATGCTACCATTTCGACCGATTTTATTTCTATAATTACCATATCGTTCACCAGAATATCCAGACGAAATCCTAACTCCAATTTCTTATCGCCATAAATAACTGGTATTGGAACTTGTGTTTTAATGTCAAGATTTTCCATTTCAAGTTGGTGGGCAAGTGCCGCTTCGTATACCGATTCAAGTAAGTCGGGACCCAATTCGTTATATACTTTGAAAATTGCTCCGCGAATTTTATATGAGATATCGTTTTCTGTAATATAAACCTGTAATTACACAGATCATATTGCTTCATGAAATCTAAACATTGTCTGCGAAGATCAGCGTGATCTGCGGGAAAATGGTGTTGCAAAATACTGAAAATACCTGCCCGCTGCAAAAAATCCTGTCCGCTTCAAGCCGATAATCTCCTGCTTCACTCCTCATTTTTCCCGTTTCGGTAGAATCGGGGTTGACTTGTTGATCAACTCCTTATAGATTGCCCCATCGTTTTTGTAGACACATCATTTATTTCCACAACCTTAATCGGAGGAAACACTATGGATATGGGAGCTGCATTCAGCACACTCAACTGGTGGTCAATTCTCACCGCAACCGTTTCGGCATTTGTTCTTGGCGGCATCTGGTATTCGCCGCTGATGTTTGGTAATGCATGGATGAAAGTATCGGGGATGACCGAAGAGATGGCAAAACAGGCGAATCCCGGAAAGATATACGGCGGTGCATTTGCATTGACACTGCTTGCTGCGATCAATCTTGGAATGTTTCTAAACGATCCCAAGGTCGATCTTGCATTCGGCATCGCAGCCGGAGCTGCAACGGGAATCGGGTGGGTCGCCCCTGCATTCGGAGTGGTTTATCTTTTCGAACAACGTCCGACATTGCACTGGTTCATCAACGGTGCATATTGGGTGGTTACCTTCATCATCATGGGAGCGATTATCGGAGCGTGGCGGTAATATTCCGAACCAATTTACAATCCTCAACAAAACGGCTCTTCTGGAGCCGTTTCTGTTTTCTTCCCTTGCCTTTCGGGTCAGAGTTGGCTAATATTCAAACCAATAATTTTTTTGGCAAAGTTCAAATATGAGATCATTACTACTTTCGCTCCTTTTTGTATCTCTTCTTTCCGCCGGGACAACTCCCAAAACATTGAAGGCGGTGAAAACTTCAGTTCCGCCTGTCATTGACGGGTACGGGAACGATGAAGCATGGAACGGAGCTCCAATTGCTTCTGGTTTCGTTCAGCGGGAACCGGTTGACAATGCGCCGGAAACGGAAAAAACAGAATTCAAAATTCTGTACGACGACAATAACATATATGTGTATGCAATGATGTATGATTCTCATCCTGACAGCATCGTTGCCCGGCTGGCGCGAAGGGACGACATCCCGGAATCGGATTGGTTCGGGATCGGATTCGACAGCTATTACGACAAACAGACCGCATTTGTCTTTATCGTTCTTGCTTCCGGCACGAAGGCGGATAACCTGACGTACAACGACGGGCGGGACGAAGATTACTCGTGGGATCCGGTGTGGGAATCCGAGACGAGAATCCTTCCGAACGGCTGGAGTACGGAAATGAGAATTCCTCTCTCCCAGATCCGTTTTACCGAAGGGAATGATGTGTGGGGAATGAATGTCGCCAGACGAATATCGCGCAAGCAGGAAGAGACGAACTGGAATCTGATGAGCAAACAGACCGACGGTGTCGTTTCGCAATTCGGAGTGATGACCGGAATGGCGGAATTAAAATTCACCAATGCGATCGAAGTCCTGCCGTACGCTGTCGGATCTTCGGAACATTATCCGCAAACGCCGGAACGGGTGAAGATCGAAAAGATCCGTCCGAACGCCGGCGTCGATATCAAATACGGAGTCTCGTCGAACTTCACACTCGATGCAACGTTCAATCCCGACTTCGCACAGGTCGAAGCGGATCCCGACGTTCTGAACCTGACGACATTCGAAACATTCTATCCTGAGAAGCGCCCCTTCTTCATCGAAGGGACGCAGATCATCCGCTTCGTCACGTTCGGCGGCGATTTCGGTCCCGGGTTATTTTATTCCCGTCGTATCGGCAAACCGATCGACGTCTCTCCGCCCGACGGCGGAATTATTACGGAAGAACCGCGCACGGCAACGATCCTCGGCGCCGCAAAATTTTCGGGCAAGACCGAAAGCGGCACATCGATCGGCGTGTTGACCGCATTGACCGATGAGGAAGAATTCACCTACCACGATTCTCTCGGCATATCCAGAGTTCAACGCGCAGAACCTTCGGCATCATTTAATTTAGTACGGGTAAAACAGGACTTTTGGGGAAACTCGAATGTCGGCGCCATTGTAACGGGAACATCGCGTGAAAGACGCTATCCTGCGTACACTGCCGGGACAGATTGGGATGTAAAATTCGACAACAATAATTTCCGGCTGAACGGATTCTATGCGCACTCAAAGAATACGCTGCCGTCCGGAGCGCTGCGCGAAGGGGCTGCAGGAAAAATAAATTTCAGCCGCGTGAGCGGTGAGTGGACGTATAATGCCGGCTATGATTTTACATCCAGAAAATATTTCATCAACGACATCGGATTTTTCCGCGCACCGAACGACTATGGTGTGGGCGGAAACGTCGGGTATCGTAATTTTACACCCGGAGATTATTTTCGCTCCTACAATTTCAGCGTCGGTCCGCACTGGCGGTGGAACTACGACCGGATGACGTTGTTCCGCGAGATCAATGCAAATGCTTATGCCCAGTTTTTGAATTACTGGTCTATTGAGCTGGGTTCGTCGTACTCATTTGGCGGACAGGATCCGTACGAACCGCGCGGGTACGGTGTCTTCAACTATCCCGCCAGTTTCTTCATCCGCGGCGAGATCGAGTCAGACACACGGAAGCCGATCATTGTCAATGCGGAAGAAAACTTCCGTTCATTTGCCAACGGCGGTACGTCGTCGAACACGGAAGCATCCGTTGTGATCCGTCCGACTCCTGCGATGGAGTATCAAGTATCATTCAGTTACGGGGTTGAGCGGGATCTCGACCGGTATGCGGATAAGGTGACTGACACAACGGTGTCGTTCGCGGCGCTGAATCCCGTTCCAGTCTATGGAAAACGGGACGTGGACGGTCTCGATATTACGCTGCGGAGCTCGATCCTTTTTACGAACAACCTGTCGCTGCAGATCTACAATCAATTCTTCTGGGCAAAGGGAAGCTTCGATACGCTCACATTCGGGCTGGTGAACCCTGATCGGGGCGTGACGCCGTATGGATATACGGGAACAAAAGATTTCAACAGGACGTCGTTGATCTCAAACGTGGTTCTGCGGTGGGAATATCGTGAGGGGAGTACGTTCTATTTTGTCTGGTCGCACGGACGATCATTCTTCCAGAACGGCGGATATGCAACCGGATTCGGAACGAATCTCGACAACACATTCCTGCACTCGTCGCCGGATAATGTGTACGTGGTGAAGATCAGTTATTGGATGAGTTTGTGACGTATCGCCGACCTTCTGGTCGGCGACGTATGATCTTTCCCCGAAAAGAGGGACACGAAGTTAGTGATGTAGTTGCTCGAAGTCAACCGGCGAGTGATATCCCAGAGCAGAGTGACTTCGTTGTCGATTATAAAAAATTTCAATGTATTCAAAAATGCTGCTGACTGCTTC
>JACPGG010000021.1 GCA_016182545.1 Ignavibacteriales bacterium | reverse complement strand
GAGGATTTCGACGAGGCGCTTCGTGTTGTTCGAGCTTCTATTAAGGTGGCAGCGTAACATTGAAAGATGACCGTCACCTCAAAGGTGACGGTCATCTGCGCTCAATAAAGTAGAATTCTACTCGACGCAGGTTGGAATCATTTCTCCGGCTTGCGTCTCATTAAAAACGATGAGTACACTCGAAGATAAAAAGACAATAGTCCAAACAAAGTACGTCACGCTGTTCGACGAATCGAATCCATTATTTATGGACATCGGCGAATATTTGGCTCCGGTAACAGTAGCGTACGAAACGTACGGCGAGCTGAATGCCGAAGGAACGAACGCGATACTCGTGTGCCATGCATTGACAGGAAGTGCGCACGCTGCCGGCTATTCGACCGACGATCCGAAATCGATCGGCTGGTGGGATTCATTTATCGGAGATGGGAAGCCGCTTGATACGACAAAAGATTTTGTGATCTGCTCGAATTTTTTGGGAGGATGTTACGGAACGACAGGTTCCAATTCAATGAACCCTCACACCGAAAAGCCGTACGGATTGCTTTTTCCGCAAATGACAGTCAGAGACATGGTGCGTGTTCAGAAATCACTCATCGTCTACCTTGGTGTGAAGAAATTAAAGACAGTGATCGGCGGTTCGCTGGGGGGAATGCAAGTGCTCGAGTGGCCCCTCTTGTATCCTGACCTGGTGGAATCGCTCATCCCCATCGCTACATCTGCACGGCATTCTGCATGGAGTATCGGATTGAATGACATCGCACGGCAAGCGATCATGAACGATCCTGATTGGAGGAATGGAAATTATTACGACTTCGGTCAGCCGCGTAAAGGATTGTCTCTTGCTCGACAGATTGCTTTGAGCAGCGGTTCGGACGTGAGAGGCAAAAAAAGAACGGCACTCCTGCTACATATCACTTTGAGATTGATAATTTGTTCCAGGTCGAAAGTTATCTGCAATATCAAGGAAACAAACTTGTCGACCGATTCGATGCCAACACGTACATCTACATCAGCAAAGCGATGGACCTGCATGATATTACGATCGGACGCGGTACACTTGATGAGGTACTCGGTTCCATTTCTGTCCCGACACTCAACGTTGGCATCGATTCGGATATCCTGTATCCCGTGCGGGAACAAAAAGAGATCGCACAACGCATTCCACATTCAACCTACAAAGAAATCAAATCTCCGTACGGACATGACGCATTTTTAATAGAATTCGAGCAGATGTCGCTGCATGTTCGTTCATTTCTTGGATGATAGGTAAAAGCCCTTTTCCCTGAAGAATTCTCTTGATATTACGGTTACCATTAGGTACACTTTCAGCAACGTTAACTTTTAATGGGGAGGTTTGAATGAAAAAAATATTACTCATCTCTGTAATTTTTGTTGGACTAATATTTGCTGGAACGCCAACTATTGATGGTACTTTTGATGGAACTGGTGTTTGGGGTAGTGCCATTGCTACTGCAGATGGCACGCCTGGATGGAACAGCGCTAGCGCAATAAAACTTTATGCAACCTTTGATGACAATTTTTATTATTTCGGTGCGGAAATAAGTACTGCGGATTGGAATGATTGGGGATTTCTGATTAACACATCGTCTGGTGGTGGGGGAAGTGAACCATGGGGTCGTGCGATAGATTTTGGTCATACTGATCTTCCAGACTACGTTATCAAAGGTCATTTTGGTGATCCTAACGATAATGGTTCAAATTCACCATATGCCGAACTTCGTTCATGGAACGGCAGTAGCTGGGTGTCAACTGCTTACACATCCAATATTGGAGAAAATGAAACAGCATTTATTGAAGTCAAGGTTGCAAAAGCTGATATTGGAAACCCCACATCTGCCGATGTACAATTTTATATTACTGGTAACAATAGTGATCATGCAACATTTGACGCTTGTCCAGACGATGAAATTGCAGATTCATGGCTCGAAGGTTCTTCACACACAATTCTAAATAATTATGTAAGCGGCCCGTCGAACTCACAAATTTTTCTGTGAAGGCAATCGGTAAAAATATTCATTTAACCTGGAGCACTGCAACTGAAACAAACAATGCGGGATTTGAAATTGAACGTCAGGATAAAACCGGGAATGCCTGGAGCAAGATCGCATTTATTGAAGGACATGGAACGACCAGTTCTCCAAAAGAATATTCATATGTCGATTCAAAAGTATCAGGTGGAAATTATTCATACAGACTTAAGCAGGTCGACCGCGACGGAAAATTTGAATACTCCCAATCGGTTGAAGTGAATATTGGACTAACGGCAGAAGATTTTCAACTGTCGCAAAATTACCCCAATCCGTTCAACCCTTCAACACAGATCCAGTTTGCTGTGCCGCAGAGTGAATTTGTTTCTTTAAGAGTGTATAATACACTTGGTCAAGAAGTACGGACGCTGTTCAACGGCATTGCAGAAGGGAATACGATGCAGAAAGTTGAATTTGACGGTTCTACGCTGCCAAGCGGTGTTTATTTCTATTCGTTAAAAACTAAAGATCGTCATGAAGTAAAGAAGCTTTCATTGATGAAATAACCATTTTTCAGTTCAAAGCAAAAATCCCGCTCCGTGCGGGATTTTTTTTGTCCATTAACTTTCGTATTTTGTCAATAAATACAGAAAGTACCCCTCTTCAATGCCCAATCCCTTAATTGCAATTGTCGGACGTCCAAACGTAGGAAAATCAACGCTCTTCAACCGTATCATCGGTGCTCAACACGCTATTGTTCACGATCTTCCCGGCGTCACAAGAGACCGTCACTATGGACTCGCCGAATGGACCGGCAAAAAATTCATGCTGATCGATACAGGCGGATTCGTGCCGAATTCAGATGAGGTTTTTGAAAAAGCAATCCGCGAGCAATCGCAGATCGCAATAGAAGAGGCGGATAAGATCATCTTTGTGGTCGACGGCAAAGAGGGATTGACCCCGATCGATAAAGATATCGCCCAAATTCTCCGCAAGGCGAATAAAAAAGTTCACCTTGTGATCAATAAAATCGACTCTGCGCGGGACGAGCATGCCGCTGCGCCGTTTTTCAAACTCGGTTTTACCGACCCGTACTCGCTTGGGGCGTTGGCAGGGAGGAAGATCGGTGATTTTCTTGATCTTGTTACCAAAGAATTTCTTGTGAACATGGAAGAGGACGAGAGCGATTCTCAATTGAAGATCGCCATCATCGGCAAAACGAACGTCGGGAAGTCCTCTCTCGTCAATGCGATCCTGGGGAAAGAACGCTCTATCGTGACACCGATCGCCGGCACAACGCGTGACCCGGTGGATTCGACCATTACATATGCAGGTGAGGAAATTCTATTGATCGATACTGCAGGACTGATGCGGAAGAGCAGGATACGTCATAGTGTCGATTTTTTCTCAACGATCCGGACACTTAAAGCGATTGACCGATGTAATCTTGCTGTGGTGTTATTCGATGCCGCCATACCTCTCGAGAAACAGGATCTCCGCATCGTTCAGACCGCCGTTGAAAAGAATGTCAGTGTGGTCGTTGCTGTGAACAAATGGGATGCGATTGAAAAAGATACCAATTCGACCAAAGAGTACGAACAGGTACTTCGCAACAAACTCCGGACATTCGATTACATTCCGATCATTTTTATTTCGGAAAAACCAAAGCAGCGCATCTTTAAGATGCTTGACCTTGCAAAGCAGGTACATACAAATCGCGCCATGCGCATCCCGACAAGTTCTTTGAACGAAGCGCTCCTTGCAGACATTCTCCACTATCCTCCTTCCACAAAAACGGGGAAGGATGTCAAATTAAATTATGTTACGCAAGTAAAAGCTTCCCCTCCGGTCTTTGTCTTTTTTGCAAACGAACCGGATATGGTTTCGGTTGTGTATAAACGATATTTGGAAAATCGCATTCGGCATCATTATGGTTTTCAGGGCGTCCCACTGACATTAGTATTCAAGAAGAAAAGAAAATGAAACGACGGATCGTCATTATAGGCGGAGTTGCTGCCGGACCGAGCGCTGCGGCGAAGGCAAAGCGGATCAATCCCGATGCCGATGTGATACTCTATGAATCGGGAGAGCATGTGTCGTACGGTGTGTGTGAGATCCCGTATTATATCTCTGGGGAAGTGACCGATGCCAAAAAGCTAGAGATCTTTTCCCCTGAACGCCTTCAAAAAGAAAAGGGAGTCACTGTCCGCACGCTGAATCTTGTTGAAGAGATCGTTCCATCAAAGCGCGAAGTGAAAATTAAAAATCTCTCGAGTGGTTCCTCCGTTATCGACTATTACGACAAACTTATCATTGCAACCGGGAACAATTCAAAAAAATTAAATATCGAAGGTGAGAATGCGCGGAATGTTTTCCATGTTAAGACTCTAGCCGGTGCACATCTGCTCTTCAAATACATCAAAGAGGAAAACCCCCGTTCTGCTACTATCATCGGCGCCGGATTCATCGGACTGGAAATGGCAGATGCTCTGCAGAAACGAGGGATGGATGTTACTGTAGTGCATCGCTCTTCAGCGCCACTTTCTGTCGCGTCGATAGAAGCACAAAAGGAAATCATAACAGAACTTGCGTCTAATTCAATAGATTTTATTCCCGATGCGAAAGTGGAATGGCTCGGTATCGGCGCAAAGCAAAATGTCGTCGCCGTCGGCTTAAAAGATAGGACTATTGATACCGATCTTGTGATCATTGCTGTCGGAGTTGAGCCTAATTCATTATTGGCAAAAAACAGCGGCATCCATATTGGAAAGTATGGAGGCGTACTCACCGGTGAACGGATGAACACGCTCGGTGCCGATAATATTTTTGCAGCGGGTGATTGCTGCGAACTGAAGAATATTGTAACAAAGAAACCGTTCTACCTTTCGCTCGCAACGACTGCAAGCAAAACAGGATGGGTAGCGGGCGAAAATGCCGCCGGTGGAACCGCGCAGTTCAAAGGTACGATCAGAGCTATCGGTTTGCGTATTTGTAATTTGGAAGTTGCTCAAGCCGGGTTGACACACAGAGAAGCGACAGATGCGGGATTTGACGTTGTTTCATCAACAATCGTAACAAATTCCCGCATCGGGTTCATGCCCGGCAACGCGCAATTGACGATCACAACATTAGCCGATAAGAAAACGGGTAAATTGCTCGGCGCGTGTACTGTTGGAAAGGACGGGGCAGCTCATCGGGCAAATGTCTTTTCCGTCGCAATACGGCATGGGTTAACTGCACACGATCTTTCGGAATTGGATCTGGTCTATGCGCCGCCATTCGCGCCGTTATGGGACGGAGTTGTGATGAGTGGAATTCAATTGGACAAACTACTGTAATTCGGAGACCTCATGAAAAATCTTACCATCATCGATCATCCGCTTGTTCAAAGGGATGTTTCAATATTGCGAGATAAGAATACACCGAACCACCAATTCAGAAATGTCCTGTCGCGCATTGCCGGGATGATGGCGTTTGAAGTGACGCACGATTTTGCCGTTGACGATTATTCACTCCAGACGCCGTTGGAAAAAACAAAAGGATATAAATTAAAGGACGACATTGTCATTGTTCCGATTCTCAGGGCGGGGTTGGGAATGGTTGAAGGGTTCATGAATGTACTTCCCGAAGCGCGCGTTGGTCATGTCGGATTGTACAGAGATGAAGAGACTCTCGAACCGGTTGATTATTATTCCAAATTTCCAAAGACACTTTCCAAAAGTTTGGTGCTTCTCATTGATCCGATGCTTGCGACAGGAGGAAGTGCGAAAGCAGCACTGACATTTTTGAAGAAGAAAGGTGCAAAGAATATACGTTTGGTCTGTCTTGTCGCTTCTCCCGCAGGAGTGAAAATTGTCGAAAAGAATCATCCCGATGTTCATATCTTTTGTGCGGTTGTTGACAGGGGATTGAACGACAAAGGATACATCCTGCCGGGTTTAGGAGATGCCGGAGATCGCGTGTTTGGCACGGAGTAAGAGTGAA
>JACPGG010000170.1:2987-10414 GCA_016182545.1 Ignavibacteriales bacterium | reverse complement strand
TGACATTACTTTTGAACATTTCTTCAAATGATTCAAAACTATTTTGGTGTAAATTGATTTCCCTAGCATCTTTAGATAATAAATTGATTAATTAAATTATTTATAAAATCATAATTACAAAACTACTTAAAACAACATTATAAACTAAAAAAAAATGATCGATGTTGTTGTTATTCGTGATGCGGACGCTTCCGTAAGACTCACAAAGAAAGAAATCGGAAACATTGTATCGTTCGTGTGCAGACAAGAGAAAATTTCCGGTGCAGAACTAATATTTGTTATAGTAAATGACAGGAAAATCCGGGCTATCAACAAAAAATTTCTCCATCATGATTATATCACAGATGTGATAACATTTCCGTTGGATATGAAAAGGGTGAATGCTGAGATCTATATTAATCCGCAGCAGGCTTCACGACAGGCGGCGAAATATGGAGTGACAAAAAAAAACGAGTTGATCCGTCTCATTATTCACGGAACACTTCATGCACTCGGATATGATGATTCAACGCCAAAGAGTCGAGAAAGAATGGAACGGGTTCAGGAACGATATGTTTCCGAATTAAGTTAGCAACAATGAGGGATACGAAACGGCATGCAAGAAAAAATAGTTGAGATATTGATCTACCTGATCGGAGAACTTCGGAAGAACGTCCCTGTTACTGATATCGATTTGACAGTGTTATCGCAGCGGGGATATTCGACGTCTGAAATCAGTACGGCATTCAACTGGCTGTTTGAGAAGGTCTCGGATGGCGAAAATATCGTGACTGATATCGCACCAAGTTCGCCGCATTCACATCGGGTTCTTCACGACGCCGAGCGGATGGTCATTACGTCGGAAGCATATGGATACCTGATCCAGTTGCGGGAACTCAGACTGATCAGCGACATGGACATCGAAGTGATCATCGACAGGATTATGATGAGTGGTTATGTCACCGTCGATGTTGAAGAAATGAAATCTGTTACCGCAACATACCTGGCGGAAACCGATGATTCGTTCAACGGCGGAAGCCGTACAATGCTGAACAGCAAAGATACTATCAATTAATCGGAGATCGGCAGCAGTTCATGGGAAAATCGTTAATCATAGTAGAATCACCCTCCAAAGCGAAAACCATCAATAAGTATCTCGGCAAAGATTATGTCGTTGAAGCGTCGGTGGGACACATCAAGAACCTTCCGAAGAGCAAACTCGGTGTTGATGTCGATAATCATTACGCATCAACGTACGAAACGATCGCGGGGAAGGAAGAGGTCGTTGAAAAACTCAAGAAGATCGCTTCGGACGCAAAAAATATTTACGTTGCGACCGATCCGGACCGTGAGGGTGAGGCGATCGCGTTTGATATCGCTGAAGAATTGGAAACAAGCAACAAGAATATTTACCGTGTCCTGTTCCACGAAATCACACCGACCGGCGTCGAAGAAGGGATGAACAATCCGCGCAAGATCGATAAACATCTTGTCAATTCTCAACGCGCACGTCGTGCAATGGACAGGCTCGTCGGATATAAGGTCAGTCCGTTTTTATGGAAGACGGTTTACTACGGATTATCCGCCGGTCGTGTGCAATCTGTTGCACTCCGGTTGATCTGCGAACGGGAAGATGAAATTCTGGCGTTCAAGCCCGAGGAGTACTGGTCTGTTACCGGCGAGTTCAAAACCGAGAAATCGGATCCATTCTATGCAAAACTCTCCAAAGTGTCCGGAAAAGATCCTGAAGTAAAAAATGAGATTGAATCGGCGAATATCGTTGACGATATAAAGAAACAAACCTATTCGATCTCCGACGTTCAAAAGAAACTGGTCAAACGGAATCCCAACCCGCCATTTATTACAAGCACATTGCAGCAGGAAGCAGCCGGCAGGCTTCGCCTCTCGGCAAAACGAACGATGATGCTTGCGCAAAAACTGTACGAAGGTGTGGATCTGGGGGACGATGGAACGGTAGGTCTCATCACCTACATGCGTACCGACTCAACACGATTGAGCGAGGAATCGGTTGCTTCGGTTCGTGAATTTATTTATTCGCACTACGGTGCTGAATATTTACCGAAGGAACCGCGGACGTATAAAAAAGGAAAATCCTCACAGGATGCACACGAAGCGATCCGTCCAACCTCCATTAAATTTTCTCCGAAATATGTCAAGAAGCATCTCGATAAAGATATGTACGCTCTCTATGAATTGATCTGGAACCGGTTCGTTGCGTCGCAGATGGCATCGGCAACGTTCGATCAACTCTCCGTCGATATCACCGGCGGCAAGTATACATTCCGGGCGACCGGATCGGTGCCGGTATTCAGAGGGTTTCTGCAGGTGTATGATGATGTGATGGAAGAAAAAGGTACGGATGATGATTCCGATCCGACGTCGAAAATTCCTGCAAACCTTGCAGCGGGACAACCGATCGACCTCAAGACAATTCTCCCGAAACAGCATTTTACAAAACCTCCGGCACGATTTACCGAAGCGAGTTTGGTAAAGAAACTGGAAGAATTGGGGATTGGTCGTCCAAGTACCTATGCGCAGATTGTTTCGACAATACTCAATCGTCAATATGTTGATCAGCAAGATCGAAAACTTGTCGCTACACCGTTGGGTATGACGATCTCAAAGATCTTAAAGCAGTCATTCCCTGATATCGTAAATTACCGCTTCACCGCATTGATGGAAGATGAGCTGGAGACAATTGCAAGCGGCGAGAATACATATGCAAAAGTTCTTGATGATTTTTACAAACCGTTCAGTCATTCGCTCGAACATTTGAATGAGCAAGCAGGGAAAATTAAAAAATCGTTGCAGCAAGATGCCGGTGAAGCATGCGACCTGTGCGGAAAACCGATGATCATTAAATGGGGACGGTACGGTCAGTTCAAAGCATGTTCCGGTTACCCTGCTTGCAAGAACAGGAAACCGCTGCACGATGAGACGGAAAAGTATCAGCACATGGCTGGCATGAAATGCAAGGTATGCGGCGGTGACATGATCGTAAAGGGGGGACCATTCGGTGCATTTCTGGGCTGCTCGAATTATCCGACATGTACGAATACCCAACCGATCACAACCGGTGTCAAATGTCCGAAGTGCAAAGAGGGAGACATCATTGAAAGCAAAACACGGCGTAAGCGTGTGTATTATCGATGCTCAAATGCCTCCGGCGACAATAAGACGTGTGATTTTATTTCATGGGAAATGCCGGTGATGAAAGATTGCAAGAATTGCGGCAACAATTATCTATTGAAGAAATCTTCAAAGCGCAAAGGCGATTATATGGTCTGCCCGAGTTGTAAGGAAGAGTACTATCTGGAAGAAGAATCTCACGCAATCGCAGTATAGCACAGTCCGATGCAAGAACTCATCCGGTCATATCTCTCGTATATTGAACGGGAGAGGAATTACTCTTCGCATACCATCACATCGTATGCAAACGATCTTATGCAATACAGTTCGTTTCTCCGAAACGAATTTCCGGAATTGATACAGAACCATCGTACAGTTGATATGAGTGTGATCCGATCCTTCCTTGGTGTACTGCTTGAGAACGGAGTCGCGAAAAAAAGCGTTGTCCGAAAACTTTCTTCACTGCGATCTTTTTATAAATTCCTCGTACGGAAGAAGATCGTGGCAACAAATCCCACGTTGAACATCGTTACACCCAAAGTAGAAAAAAAACTCCCCCAATTCGTGGATAAAGAGTCGATGGAGCGCGTGCTCAACCTTCCGGACAATACGACCCTTGACGGTGCGCGAGATTCGGCAATCCTTGAATTATTCTACGGCAGCGGCATCCGGTTATCGGAATTGCTCGGCTTGAAGATCTCCGATATCGATCTCCACAATCGAACGATCAAAGTGACCGGAAAAGGGAATAAGCAACGGATCATTCCGTGCACTGCAAAAGCAAAGGATGCAATAAAAAAATATCTCACTATGCGAAAGGAGGCGCACACCACACACACCGGTTTGACGCTGTTCGCAGACGAAAACGGAAAACCTCTCAGCCCGCAACGTGTGTACTCGATCGTCAACTCATACCTGCAGGAGGTCGCCGAGATCCAACAAAAGAGCCCGCATGTGCTGCGGCATTCCTTTGCAACCCATCTGCTCGACAACGGAGCCGACATCCTCGCTGTCAAAGAGTTACTTGGTCATGAGAGTCTGTCGACGACGCAGATCTATACGCACGTAACCGTGGAAAGACTGAAAAAGGTCTATCAACACGCACACCCCAAAGCAACTTCATGAAAGGAACCGGTTATGGATATTCATATCACAGCCCGGCATTTCAAAGCGCATGAATCTCTCCGAACGTACGCATTTGATTCCTTAAAAAAACTTGAACGGTATTATAACGGCATTGTCAGCGCCAATGTCGTCTTGAGTTATGAAAAAGCGGTCAACAGCGTCAAGAGGGCAGAACTGTATGTGACGGTATACGGTACGATATTAAAGGCGATTGTCGGAACCGACGACTTTGTGAAATCTATCGACAGTGTCATCGCCAAAGTTGAACGGCAGATTCAAAAATATAAATCGAAACAGAGGGCAAAAAAGAAATCGGTTATCCGTAAAACACAAGCCAAACCATAGGGGTTCGTATGTCAGTTCCGGTCAGTAAAGAGTACCGCAAACAAAGCATCACGGTCGGATTCTTATTCGAAAACAATAAAAGCAGGGTGAAGTGGGAACCTGTCGTCAATGTCGGATTGGAGAACAAGATCGTTGACAAGAATCTCCATCGTCCCGGTCTGGCTCTTGCCGGATATGTTGAACTTTTCACATTCAATCGGGTTCAGGTTTTTGGCAATACGGAGATCCGCTATTTAATGAGCATGCCGCTTGAAAAGCGGGTTCAGGCGTTCAATACTTTATTTAAATTTGAACTGCCGTGTATTGTTATTACCAATGGGAATACATTCGATCCGGAACTGCTGAAGATCGCAGAGGATCACAATGTACCTGTTTTCCGGACACCGTTAGAAACGACCAAAGCGGCGTACTTTCTCAGTGATTTTCTTGACGACCAATTCTCACCCCAGACAACCATTCACGGATCGTTTGTGGATGTGTACGGAATCGGACTCTTGTTCACCGGCAGATCCGGTATCGGCAAGAGCGAGGTGGCGTTGGATCTCGTTGAACGGGGGCATCGCCTCGTCTCGGATGATGTCGTCACGATCACCAGGAAAGGCGAGAGCATTCTTATCGGTACGGGGACAGATCTTGTAAAACATTTTATGGAGATCCGGGGATTGGGATTGATTGATGTGCAAAATATTTTCGGCATCCGATCCATTCGATTTCAAAAACGGATTGAGGTGGTCGTTGAACTGATGGAATGGCAACCCAACGGAGATTTTACACGTACGGGATTGGACCAAAATACTACTTCAATTCTCGATGTGGAAATCCCCCATATTAAATTGCCGATTTTCCCCGGGAAGAATGTGACAGTAATTGCGGAAGTGATCGCATTGAACTATTTGCTGAAACATTATGGGTATGATGCTGCTCAGGAATTTTCTAAGAAACTCGAAAAGGTGATCCAACTCAAGTCCAAAGGTTCTGGAAAGCGCAGTATTGATTATTTTGAGCATGATTTCGAGTGATTTAGTCTTATTTGTGCTGAATCCTTGACAAACCATATTAATTTTTATATTTTCGGTATGAATTTATTACAAGTGTGAGGTTGTGTTGTTCAAAAAAGAAAAATTATTCTTCTATTCAGAAGAGACGGTATCGTACGTTGAGGCAAAACGGTACCGCGCAAAATTGACCGCCGGCGTGATTGTATCCACAATCGTACTCCTTTCCGTCATGGGAATGGTGAACAATTATTACGGTGATGTGTTCGGGCTCGGATTTAAGACTGCAACAGAACTCGCTGAAGAAAACTCTCTCCTGAAGGATCAGGTCAGAATGCTCAATACCCGGCTTTCAGATATTTCTGGAGTCGTCACACAGTTGGCGTACAGTGATAACCAGTTGCGGACAGCTGTTAATCTTCCCAAAATCGACCTGGATACTCGAGCGATGGGAACGGGCGGTGCATCTGTTGAAAAATTGGATGGACTGGTGTCGAAAGATGCCAACGAACTGCTGACCTCTTCAGGACTGCTTCTTGACAAACTGGAAAAAGAACTTATTTTTCAGAGACAGAGCTACAATCAAATCCATAAAAAGCAGGAAGAGAACAAAATTTTATTTTCGAGCATGCCTGCGATTAAACCGATGGTTGGCACATATTCCTATCATGGTTTCGGAATGCGTCGTGATCCGTTTCTTGGAGTTCTGCGTCCCCACGAAGGAGTTGACATTCACGGAGATATCGGAACACCCATCAATGCAACCGGTGACGGGATTGTGGAATTTTCGGGAAACACCGGCAGTTCGTACGGCATAGCAGTGGAAATAAATCATGGTTTTGGATATAAAACGTGGTACGCCCACCTTTCGCGAGTCGTTGCTCGATCAGGACAAAGGGTGAAGCGGGGGCAGCTGATCGCATACTCCGGCAATACCGGTCGTTCTACCGGGCCGCATTTACACTATGAAGTTCGTAGGAATGGAACTCAGCAGAATCCCGTTGAATATTTTGTGGATGATGTCGACTACGAAAAAATCAAATCTCAATTAGCAGCAATACAATAATAAAATTCCCTGAGGTAGTAGAACAATGATCTGGACAATGGAACTGGCATCGTATCTTGAAGATGCGCCATGGCCCGCAACCAAAGAAGAACTGATTGACTATGCTATCCGCGCTGGTTCGCCGCCGGAAGTGATCGAAAATTTGAACGAACTTGAAGATGCTGAAGAACCGTACGAAAGCATCGAAGATATTTGGCCTGATTATCCGACAGACGATGATTTCTTTTATGAGGACGAAAACGATTATTGATCGTTATGTTCTCGAGGTTGCCACTCATACTTTCTAAAGACCCAGCAAGCAGTATGCTGGGTTTTTTGTTGAACATCCTACAGTTGTGAACATACAAAATTCCACATATACATTGCTCCCGTTCCGTCTTGTCTTCCCAACGCTCTTGGTGATGTTGTTTTGTTGTTCAGCAGCGGCTCAATTTTCAATCCCGGAGATTGTACGGCCTGAAATTAACGATCTTCACATTACGATCGACAAAGATTTTTCGCAGGATCAGATCGGGAATGAACTTGTAACATCTGAAACGCCGTGGTGTGTCTGGATTTTTTTCAACGAGAATATCACACAGAACCTCGGTGCACCGAGATCGTATTTCGATCCGCTGATATTTTACAACGATATCGTTCATTTGTATGATTTTTTCTCCGATAAGGGATACTTCAAAGCCCGAATTGATACATCACTAGAGTTCAAAGACAGTCTGCGTCTTGTTGACATCTCAATTATGATTGCGGTCGGCGAACGATCGATGATA
>JACPGG010000170.1:0-2932 GCA_016182545.1 Ignavibacteriales bacterium | reverse complement strand
GTCCGGAGTTTCGATCACAAGTCATCCAAGAAAGTTTGATCAAACCCGGTGACCCCTACAGCAAGCAACGGATCATCGATGAACAAAACAGAATATTGCGGTTGCTGCATGCAAACGGATATCCGTTGGCAAAGCTGGAAGGGGGATCTCAGCGTCGATATGCATCGACCAACAATGTTGCGATCACCCTGCAATTTTTTACGGGCGAAAAATTCGTCTTTGGCGACGTCGAGATCGCTGAAAATTATTCTCCCGTTGATACGGATATCATAGTGAGGCAGCTCGATTTCGAGCCGGGGCAGATCTATAACGAAGAAAAAAGAAATTCCAGTGAGCAGAATCTGAATCGACTGGGTATATTTGAAACGGCAAACATCAAACCGTCGTTTATCGTTGATTCCTCCGGAGCATCGGTCGTCCCGCTCCTGATAAGTTACAACACATTGGAAATGCAGGAGGTCACCCCGGAATTCCTTGTTCTGAGTGAGAACAATGAGCTCTTCTCAACCGGTCTCGGGCTCGGTTACAAACATAGAAATTTTTTCGGCGGAGCGCGGAATTTTTCGATCACTGCCCGTGCGCGTATCAACAGGATTGAGGATCTGAATATCAACGGTGCATTCAAAAACGGATTGAGTGAGCCGACACTTTTTTCGAAAGCCGATATCCAGTCTCAATTGATATTCCCGTACTTTTACAGCAATAAGACTTCAGCAAGCATCACGCTGACAGCAGAAGCGGAGAAGCAGCCGGACTACACGCTCAATACGCTCCGTGCAAAATTGGCATTCAATACCAAACTGGCAACATATACCAACGGAATAACGGAGCTCAGTATTGAACGGGTCGATCCGAAATTCAAAGATGCCCAGAATCTCCGTGTGGAAGATACCACCAAGCAGTTCAACGTGATTGAGGCGTTTACGTTGCAGCGCAATAAGACGAACAATATTTTTTCTCCTACCTCCGGATTCTTTCATTCTGCAACAATTGAAGAAGCGGGCGCTGCCTCAAAAATTGTCGACGGATTTAATCTCCCGTATTCGGAGTACGTCAAGGTCTCGTTTTTGTTGAAGCATTTTTTCAGCGGAGAAATCTCCCAATCGCATGTATTTGCAATGAAACTGCAAGGAGGAATTGCGCAACTGTACAACTCGGCGAATACGACTCCGGTGCCGTTGCCCCGGCGATTTTTTGTCGGCGGAAGCGGGAGCGTGCGTGCTTGGAAGGATAAACAGCTTGCTGCATTCGGTGATTCGTTAAAAGGAGGAAATATTGCGTTCGAAGGAAGTCTTGAAAGCAGATCGCAGTTGTTTCCGAACGGCGGAAAATTCTTCGTACTTAACCTTGATAATCTTTGGTCGGTCCTCTTCCTGGACTTCGGCAATACATGGAACAAAGTCGGAGATGTGGATCTGGAACAGGTCGCATTCGCAGTCGGATTCGGGTTGCGATATGAGACATTTGTCGGTCCATTTCGATTCGACGTCGCTTGGCGTTTATTCGATCCGAAAAAACCTGCCGGTCAGCAGTGGCTTTATGAACAATCATTTTTCCACAATTCATTTTCAATAGTACATTTTGGAATCGGTCACGCATTCTAACTGGGATACGGTCATCGGGCAGGAGAGGGTCAAAAAGATCCTGCAGACGGCAATTCGGCATAACCGCGTTGCACATGCATATCTATTTTGGGGGAACGACGGCGTGGGAACGGAATCTGTCGCGCTCGAATTTGCCCGAACGCTCCTGTGTGAAAAACAATCAGCCGTATCGTGCGGGGAATGTTCGGGCTGTAAAAAAATGGCTCATCTCCAGCATCCCAATTTGAAATTGATCTTTCCTCTGCCCGGCGGTGATGCCGATAAACCGGACGACGATTCGCTGGAAAACGATGTCGTCGATGAGGTGCGCAGACAAATATCGGAGAAAGCACGGAACGCGTATTTTCACATAGAAATTCCGAAAGCAAAATTCATTCGGATCAAATCCATCCGCGAGATAAAAAAAGAATCATCAATGAGCAGTGCTGAAGCGGGGAAGAAAGTGTTCGTGATCTTCGATGCGGACGCAATGAACGATGCCGCGGCAAATTCACTGTTGAAGATTCTCGAAGAGCCGCTTGATGATGTACATTTTCTTCTGACAACATCCCGCAAGGATGCGCTCAAACAGACGATCATTTCGCGCTGTCAATTGGTGCAATGTTCCATGCTGACGGATGATGAAATTGCCGCGGGTTTGATCACAAGAGAAGGGCAGGATGAAACACAGGCACGGTTCGTTGCCCGTCTTGCCGGCGGCAGTTACACGCGTGCGTTGGAATTGTTGAAGGATGATCTCCGTACATACCGTTCGGATGTGGTGACGTTTCTCAGGTCTGCACTCAGTGCTTCGCCCGCCAAGATTTTTGATGATCACGACGAATATATTTCCGGGAAGAAGCGCAGCGAGGCAGAAAACCTTCTGCTGATGCTTCATGTATGGATGAGAGATGCGATCGTATTGCGTGAAGGATCGGATGCCATCTTCAATATCGATCAACGGGGCGACTTGAAGAGTTTTGTCGACAAATTCAGCAGATCGGATCTTGAATCATGCCTCTCTGCCGTGGAACGGGCACTCGAACTTCTCCGAAGAAATGTGTATCTTCCATTAGTAATGCTCTCTGTAACGGTCAATCTCCGCAGAATTTTACATGCAAAATAATTTCAAAAGAATTTTAGTGACAGCCGCTCTTCCGTATGCGAACGGTGTGATCCACCTCGGGCATCTTGCGGGTTGTTATCTTCCCGCTGATATCTATGTACGATATCAACGATTGCAGCACCGCGAGGTGTTGTTCATTTGCGGATCCGACGAGCACGGCGTTGCAATCACCATCTCTGCCGAAAAGGAAAAAGTTGCACCGAAGGAGATCATCGACAGGTTT
>JACPGG010000169.1 GCA_016182545.1 Ignavibacteriales bacterium | reverse complement strand
CGTTCGGCACACGTTGAACGATCCGCAGAAAACGCACTTCTTTCCGCTCAAAAAGTTGTCATGGTAACTGATTTTGCTGTAACCAACCATAAGATAATATACTTACAATTACCCAATGGTTACGTTCTTAACTAATTACCTAATTTTTTTGCGAGAAAATGCAGATCTCTGGGTTCCTTAGGATAATGAGAAGTTACGTTGTCAAATATATTGTCTGGAAGAAATGATCACTCCATTCTGCGATACAGAGAATAGTTTTGTTGCGTATATGCCGTGCAATAAACAAAAGCACCCGTTGATGACGGGTGCTTTAACAATAAAAATAATGAGGGTCTATTGAATGTTTTTATTTCATGAGAAGCATCTTTTTCAATTGAACAGTACCGTTTGATTCCAACCGCACAAAGTATATTCCCGAGGCACTATTCGAAGCGGTGAAAACAGATTCGTGATATATTCCTGCTTCACGATGTCCATTGACCAGCGTTGCGACCTCTCGTCCAAGTACATCGTAGACCTTCAACGTCGTATGTCCCGAGTTCTGTAACGTGAAACCGATTGTGGTTGTCGGGTTGAAGGGGTTGGGATAATTTTGGAATAGGGCAAATGACGATGGTGTCATTCCTTGAGGTTGAACGGATAATGTTGATGATGCAATCACCGCCCCGGTTGTAAAATTACAGAGGAATCGCTGTCCTTCGATTTCCACATATTGAGTATCCGTCTCATATCCCCACGCATATGTAACACCCCAATAGAATAAATTTTGATCGGGCACGAGATGCCCATACTGACTCATATTCTGATCTGCCAGCGACACCTCGATCTTACATTCAAGAGAGGGAGAATGACTTTGCATGCGAACGGCTTTTCCGCCTGCCGCTTCTACATTTGCAATGACTGTTGCACTTGACGCTGCGGTATTGATATTGCTCAACGATCTCAGGTTTTTTATCCAATCGAAATATCCCTGATCTATGACATATGTTTTTGAGCCAAATGATTCAACGGTGATGCCGTACCCGATTGTATTTCCATTCGTGGAATAAATAAATTCCCAGGAATTTCCTCTTCCCAAAGTATCAACCCTCCAACCGCTGACACGTTTTAATTGTTTATCAACCGGCAAACTGTTGCTGAGACTATCAGCAATGGAAATAACTTCCGACAGAATTTTGGGTTCAAATGTAACGAACGACAGCGTCACATTGGTCACCGATGCATTATTAACGACAACGGAATCTTCGGAAAAAGCTATAACATCGCCGTCTTCCGGATTGATATTGCCATCATGGTTTACATCTTTTGCTGAAAGGATCCAATACGTTCCATTGGAAACATGCGGTATTATGAATGTTCCGTCACTGTTCACGTTTGCCCATCCTGCAAACTGCGGAGGACCTTCACCCTCATTCTGATCGAGCGACGTCATCATGAGTCCTACAATTGCATCCTGCGCACTTACCCCTGTCGAGCCGGAACCGACTGTTCCGCTTATTGAATAGGGAGAAAAGTCGGTGCCCGTGGTAAAATAATAGACATGAGGCGTTGTAATTGTCGCACCGGATTTTGCTTTCATATGGATGAATGCAAAAAAGTACGATGTGCTTGGCTGCAACACAACTGTACTCGATGCTGTTTTTCCGTCGGCGCTGAATGTATTTGATACGACTGAATCAATATTGGAAAACCATGCTTCGTTTCCGCTTGCAAAAAGAGTATCGATTGCTTCGTTAAATGTTATACTGATTGTCGCTGTCAATGGAACATTTTTTGCATTGTTCACCGGATCTGTTGATACAACCGCGAACTGCGCGATAAGCAGATATGGAATACCAGACAAGAAAAGAAGGTATAATTTTTTCATAATTCCCCCAATGAAGTATTAATGAGATGAAATCGTCATAAGCAATTCTGTAAGTCCAACAGTGAACCGCTTCGACAAACACAACGGTGAGAGATAACACGCCCCGGAAGAAAAATTTTTTACAGAAGGAATGTTAGAGAGAGCGAATGCTGCTCTGCTGAATTACTATACTAAATTAAATGTTATCTACAGCGTTGTCAAGCGGTATTGCTGTAGTGTGATATTCCATACACAACAATAATATTCGGTACAAAAGAAATCCGATAAACTTGTCGGTTATCGGATTTGAATACGATTCAGAGTGATGGCGAAAGAATACTATCTGATCAAGATCATCTTCTTCAATTGTTGTTTTCCGTTCGCTTGTAACCGGGAGATATATATTCCTGAGGCAAGATGAGAAGCGTTGAATCGCACCGAATGTGTTCCGGCGACAATATAACCGTTCACTAATATTGCAACCTCTCTTCCGACTACATCATAAATTTTCAGCGTGGTAAATCCTGAAACCTGAAGTGTGAAACCGATTGTTGTTGCGGGATTGAACGGATTGGGGTAATTCTGATGCAATACAAATTGAGCCGGATATTTTGTTCGCTCTGCCACGCCGGTTGGTGATGCAGCAGGTTTGTATGTGACAGCAAATATCCCGCCGGTACCTGCTGGAATATTGAGTGTAAGATTTGTCGAATCAAAATTCGTGTACGCGTTTCCGTCATGCGTTACCGATTGAATTTTCATGTAATTGTCCGGCACACCAATCGGTCTCATGCGCAATGTATGATCGGTACCGGTGGCTTTGAAACTGTAATGGAGTGTTGCCGGTTCTTTCTTCACCAGTAATTTTCCATAGAGGTACGTATAGTAGCCGGTCTCAATCGAATGATATGCCGCTTTGCCGGTTCCTCCCTTCGTTGTTCCCCATGCAGGGATCAAACTGCCGTTCTTGTACGTGTTCTCAAAGACGTCGCCGTATACATGGTCCACAAAGTATTTCATGAAGAAGTCGTTCGTCTCATCCGCCATCTTCAAATATTTTTCTTTTCCGGTCAGCTGATACAACATCATTCCCGCGGTCATCGCCTGTTCCATTTGCCACCACGCTTTTGCAGTATCCTGTCCGTACATCATCATTTGTCCCGTTATCCTGTCGTAATCTTTGTACGGTCCGCCGTATTGATGGTCGTATCCTTTGTCGAGCACCATTTGGACCAATTGTTCAGCCGTCGAAAGAAAGAGTGAATCTTTTTCCAATTCGTAAATCCGTGCTAGACACCAGCCCGTTTTCAGCACGTGCCCCATAATCGTTCTTTTCTCATCGATGGTCGCACTTTTAATTTGCCAGTCGGTTGTATATCGCTCGGCAAAACCGATTGCCTGAGACGCCGAACTCGACGCCAGTCGGTGAATCATATTGTCCGCAAGCTCCAGCAACCGCGTTTTATATTTTTGATCTCCCGTGAGCAGATACAAAGGCACAACATGTGTAGTGACGGCATCAACCGTAGCGTTGAAACTTTTGTCGGTTGGATTTGTTCCATTCGCGGCGACATAATCGTAGTATCCGAAATTCACCGGATCGCCGTCCCACAATTTCGATTCGTTGTAATCGTATCCTTTCATCAGCCAGTGCAAATCAACGGAATCACGCGTTGCTTCGTACGCTGCAGCGATGCCGAGTAATGCATAGTGCTGATAGAACGCGGTTTTATTTTCGCTCACGTTCGACGGTGTTCCGTTCTTGTTGATGGAATTGTACCATCCGCCGTACGTGGCATCCCAGGAATGTGTATACATAAAATCGAGAGCATAGCGGGCATATCTGAGATATACCGTATCCCCCGTCATTTGGAATGCACGGATAAATCCGTACGCATCGCGCGATTGGTTCAACGTATTCTTGATCGTAGAACCAAATTGATTTCCCTGGCGGTTAATGTTCACATAAAATCCGCCATCGGTAATGTCGTATGCGCTCATCCAGAATTTTGCGCAGCTGTCCACGTAACCGACATTCATCTCCGGCGTTTGAAGATATTGGGATTTGAACACATACTGCGCTGCGGCACATTGAATGAAAACCAGAGCAAGAAGTATTTTTTTCATCGCGTACTTTCCAACAAATGAGACATCACTCTTGAACATCGGAAAAAAAAAGTCGGTATCAAACCAGAATACACGGTTTTTTACGGTTCCGGCGGAATCTTTTTGGCATTCAATCTGCTCGTATTGAACGGCAGTTCACGTTGTTACTCTTCAACTCCAAACTTACAGGTAACTTATGGCTGACTATGAAAAACGTCTCTATATGATCGTCTTCCCCATTAACGCGCTCGTCGCATCGCAATTAACGCCGGAAGCATTCGCTCATCATTACACCACCGGTAGTGCAAAACATTT
>JACPGG010000171.1 GCA_016182545.1 Ignavibacteriales bacterium | reverse complement strand
ACTATTGCCGGTTTATTCTTTATAGATCGTCACACCCCAGTGAGTCCTGTCGGACGGAGGGTCGTCGTTCCAATCGTTAAATGCGTGCGAATCGTCGGTTTGAAAGTGAACTTCGTATTCTCCTTTGTCCAACAGTACAAATCGATCGAACAACCTGTTCTTTTTTGCACCTCCGGCATGGGTCGTTGTACGATACGTCATCTCCCACACCACGTCACCGTTCTTTGTGTTTTCAATCCATGCATAGTCTGCCATGCTGTTGCCAACCCCTTCACCGATGGCATACACGCGTACTTTAGATGCTTTATCCAACGTAAATCTCTGACGGACGTGTTTGTCATCCCGAACTCTGATCATTTGCACAAGGACATTTTCCGATTCCGATTCGACGAACGGAACGACACTCTTCGGAGAGAAATTGTCTCCGACACCCGAGATGGTTATACCGTACGATTCGGCATCATACGGTTTGTCGTCATTCCAATCATTATACGCATGGGAGTCATCCGTTTGATAGAACACGAGATAATCCCCTTTCGGCAGTATAATAAATTCGTCAGCAAGACGATTCTTCGATGCACCGCCGGCGTGGACAGTATTCCGCATCGTCATCTCCCACACCTGTTCGCGAGTTTTCGCATTGATGATCCAGCCGTAATCAGCAAGCTCGTTCCCGCCCACATGTCCTTCACCGAGAGCGTAGACGTGCAATCGTGCCTCCTCCTTTAAGGAGAATCCCGCTTGCAGAAAATCGTCATCGCGCGCGCGCACCAGTTGAACAACGATATTCTTCTTTTCCGTAGTGTAATCTGCGACCGCAATTGCAGATTTCTCATTCTCACTTTGTGCCGTGATCGTAATGCCGTAATTGAACGGATCGTACGGCGGCTTGGAATTCCAGTCTTCGCGTGAATGCGAATCATCCGTCACAAAGCTAAGTTCGTATGTCCCTTTGGACAGACGGACATCACCTTTGAAATAAACATTCTTTGATGCGCCGCCGGCAAAATCTGTATTGGAATAACGCATCTCCCAGACCCGTTCTCGCGTGGCGATGTTCGTGATCCAACCGTAGTCGAATACTTCGTTCTTTCCCCGTCCTTCACCAAGAGCGTAAATGTTCACAGTAACATCCCGGTTCACTGACAATTGTTTCTTCACAAATGCACCATCGCCGATCCCTGTTGCAGCAAACACGATCGTATTTTTCTTTTTCGGGGCATTGAATGTGGTGATCGAACTTTGTTCGCTCTTCGGCACCGACAAGAGTATACCCCATACATCTTTCGCTTTTTCCATGAACTCGGTGTACATGTCCTTGTAATCTTCATCGAACCATCCCAGGAATTTATCGACAAATTTTCCGGAATTGGTTTTCCCCGTCCTGCGGTCGATATTGATCGAATAATAATTCATCCCGGCACTGGACGAATATCCGTACGCAGCAAAATATACCTCGTAGGAACCTTTGGGAAGATTGATCTCATCTTGGCAACTTCGTTCATCTTCGCGACCGGACGTATTGGACATCGACATTTCCCAAACCACGTTGCGCGTTTCTGCATCGATGATCCACCCGCCCGCAAACATATCGTTGGATTTGTACTTGCCGTCCCAAAATTCCTTCCACGAATTCTTGTTGCCGCCGCCGACCGCATTGATCGAGATCTTCATATCTTTTGCAAGAGTAAACCCAAGTCCCTTCACTTCTTCATTTGTAAAATCCTTGAGTGTGATGAAGTATCCTTTACCATCTTGCGGCGGATCGGCTGGGTTATTGGGAGTTGTGAAAGCGAGTATCGGCAAACAGGCAAATACAATTGTAAGTGCGGAAATAAATCGGACAGGTTTCTGTTTTTTCATAGAGAGAATCTCCTACAATTCAGGTTCTATTGTTCTCTACGATTTTTTTTCAGGTTTAGTTGCGGAATTTTTTGACGCTGAGAAAGAAAAAACAGCCAATTCTCAGCCGTTTTCAAACATTTCCTGCATCGGCTTCCAGTAATAATCGAACCATCCTTGCTTAATGGCAGTATAATGGTCGTGCGGGACATCTTTTTGAGTGAAAGTAAGGATGCAGCCTCCTTTTGTCACGGAAAGCAAAAACTCTACAATTGAGTAATGACCCTCTTCCCAATCGTTCGCCCTCCAGGTTTGAACTATTTTTGTGCCGTTGATCAGTTCCAGATTCTTACCCGTTGCGTATCCGTCGTACACGCAAAATTTTCCGCCGATCTTTCGGCTGATCGTTGCGGCTCCGCCAGTGAATTGAGAATGTTTCTTTGAACTCATCAATGCGTCATACACATCGCCGGGTGCGGCGTTGAAAACAATTTTTTGGCGGATTGTTTTAGTCTTTGCTTTCAGATCGTCTCCACTTCCTGTTCGGGTATCCAACCTATCTTTCCGTCCACCAGTCGTATCTTTCTCCACCTGTTCACGGAATCAAGCACCTGTACCTTCAAGCCGCGATGAATGACAAAGAGATCGTTGCCGCTCCTGTCGGGAGCAGATTTGATATTGGCGACATCGGTCATGACGATTGCGAATTCGGTGTTCGATTCCCTGTACGATTGGATGGTGAGTGCAAAAAGAAAGAGCGAGAACGAAACAAGTGTCAAGATAAAAAGAAAGTACATCATCGTCATCATCGTTTCCAGTGAAATGATCGTCAGGAAATAATCAGCCCATTCGTACACGAACAATTCAGGGATCGCCTCCACCTTGTCGATCAGGTGAGCGTTTGCCAATGCAAGATTGAATTGTACATCGTCATCGTTCGGCATGAACTTCTTCGCCCGCTCGTAATTCAGGATCGCATTCTGGATCTTCCCGGACTTGTAGTACGCATTGCCGAGATTGAAGTACACTTCGGCGTTCTCATACCCGTTCTTAATGATCGATTCGTACTTCGTGATCGCAGCTGCGAACTTTTGCTCCATATACAATTTGTTCGCTTCGTCAAATACCGACGTTAACTCATCCGTTTGAGCAAGAAGAGGAGAGAGAAGACTGATGACTAGAACGAATATTTTTTTCATCGCACCAACTCCCTCTCTGCGGCAATGATGATGCTGCTCGCCATTTCGTACATTTTATTCTTTCCTTCTTTGGACGAACTGCCGGGGGCGAACCGGGCGAACTCGCATGCTTCCAGACATTCTTTGATCCGTCCGGTCAGTTCATCCGATACCTTCTTCTCCTGCAATTTCTGCGTTACATTATCGATGGAAAGCTCCGACCGGTCCAGTGCGAGTTTATCCGAGACGTATTGCCACAACGCAGACGAAACTTCCGCGTAGAATTCTTCCGTTTTATTTGACGACAGGAGCGCTTTCGCAATCTGCAAACGTTTCGATGCTATTTTCATCGCTTTGCGGGACCGGAATGAAACGACATCCGACATTTCTGTCAGTTCTTTCTGTCTGTAAACCAACAGTCCGATAAATGCAACAAGAGGTATCACCGTCATCAGTACAGCCGCAGTGGTGTTGACCAGCTCAGCATTCGTTTTCCTGAAATTGCTCGCCTCGGTCTTGATGAATCGGATATCCTGATTGAGCAGTTTCACATCTTCTCGTGACAGTCCGCCGGCAAATTGAGGCGCTTCAGCACTCCCTTTTTCTACCAGGACATTGAATTCATTCGTCCGGAGCGTGACAAACCTTTTTTGCGCGATATCGAAGTACGAAAATTCGAGCCCCGGGATCTTCTTCTCGCCGGGATACCGCGGAACGATCAGCCATTCAAAAGTTTTTGTACCATTGATCGTACCGCTGGAACGCTGAATGCTTTCGGAAATTTTTGGGTCATACTGCTCAAAGTCGCTCGGAAGTTGAAGTTTCGGTGCTTCGAGGATCTTGACATTCCCTGTACCGGTCACCACTGCTTTCAACGTGAGCGGCTCGTTGGTCTTTGCACGGCGTTTATTCAATTCACTCCGCAGGTCGAATTTGCCGACAGCTCCCTGGAATGATTGCGGAACATTACCTTGCGGTAGCGGAACGACGGTCACTTTGAGAGGCTGGCTTTTAAGCGTGACCGATACTGTCTGTGTTGCACCGAAGAACGGATCGTTAAAGAATTGATCAAAGATGTCGTTCGACCTCGATTTCTGCCGTATCAGCACTTGACAAGTCACATCAAGAGGATTAATTTCGAGCGTACCGTGCTGTGTAGGAAAGAGTGCTGTCTTTTTCACAATCCCAACACGATATTGTTTTCCATTGATCACTTCGCTAGTGGGGTTGATTTCCTGAGGCAGCTCAAGATCTTCCCCCCAAAATCCTGTCATAGTAGGCAGTTTTACAATGCTGTAATTGGCAACTTGAACACGCCAATAAATTTTATATGTTACTGTAATCTGTTCTCCTTGATACACTCGTGATCTATCGATAAATGCACGGAGGAATAAATTATCACCCACGTCGACCGTTTGATCCTGTTGCTGCTGAACCTGTTGTTGACTGCTTTGCGCCGAGGCTTTCGTCACCGTCAATTCAATAGGATTGGATTTGAATTGGTCTCCGCCAACCTCAATGGTCGCAGAGCCGATGGTAAATTTTCCTGTTTCACGCGGCTGTAGAACATAACTGAATGTTTGTGATGACGAGACAGATCCGTTGATGATCTGCATGCTAGTCGATTGGTTCGGACCGGAGAGAACAAGGAATTTGCTGAGATCGGGCGTTTTAAAATTCCGTGCACTTGCACCTGTCGTGGTCACTGTAAATTCCAATGTCAATCGTTCGTTCTGCGCCACAGGATTCTTATCAACAGATGCTTGAAATGAAACATCCTGCGCTGCCGAAATGCACGCCAGTATTACTACCGGTAAGATTATCTTCTCTATTTTGAACATTACACGATTCACTTTTTTACCAATCTTTTTCAACATTGATACGTGCAGGAGCTTTTTTCCTGACCTTCTTCTGTGTGTTCTTTTCGTCGTTCTTTAATGCTTCAAGAATACGCTGAGCATCTTTTTGGGACATCTGCTTCTGTTGCGCCATTTGTTGCTGTTGCTGCTGGTTCTGTTGCTGGTGATCCTTTTGCTGCTGTTGTTGCTGTTGTTCCTGCTTTTGGTCCTTCTTGTCCTGTTTTTGATTCTTATTCTGCTTTTGCTGCTGTTGTTGCTGCTGTTCCTCTTTTAATTTCTTGTAGGCGTACGCAAGATTATATTTTGCATCATCATCGTTCGGGTTCAACTTCAATGCCCGTTTGTACGAATTAATGCTTTCTTGATATTGTTTCCCTTCAAAGTATGCGTTCCCCATATTATAGTAGAGCTTCGACTGTATATTCTTATCTGTCGTTTTGCCGATAGCCTGGTGATAATTCTGTATCGCCTCGTCGAACCGCTGCTGCTTATGAACGGCATTGCCAAGGTTGTACGATCCTTCCATCAGATCCTTATCCTTCTCCAACGATTTGCGGTATTCAACTTCGGCATCGGCATATTGTTTCTTTTCGTACATCTCATTACCGCCATTCACTAATGAGCGGACGGATTGAGCATGCGTAATCGTCAGTCCGGTCAGCAACAACATCAGATACTTCATCATGGTGTCTCCCTCACTCCCCGCAGCCCTCTGAACGGATTGTACTGCGCCAGCCAGCGGGTCTTTTTATCGGAGAGTATCACTTCAATCAACAATAATAGCAAAGCACATGCAAGAAAATATTGAAACTTGTCGTCAAACTCGGTGAATTTTTTCACGCCAAACTCCCGTTTCTCCAGCGTATTGATCTGTCTATAGATGGCATCCAACTCATCCTGCGTGTTCGAGGCACGATAATATTTTCCCTTTCCGATCGATGCGATCTCTTCAAGGGACGATTCGTCGAGTTTCGTCAGCACCACATTCCCCGAACGATCTTTCTTAAAATCGACCTGCTGACCCGATGCATTGTACACCGGTATCGGTGCCCCTTGCGGTGAACCCAAACCGACGGTAAATATTCTCACACCTTTTTCGGCAGCTTCTTTTGCTTTTTCGATCGCATCTCCCGCATTGTTTTCACCATCGGTCATGATGATCAATACTTTCGCTGCCTGGTCGTCAAAATTAAATGACTTCATCGCTTGTGCGATCGCGGAACCGATCGCTGTGCCGGGATTCGGTACAGATTCAACATCCACTACATCGATCAACAAACTTGCCGCGCTGTAGTCAATGGTCAGGGGGAATTGCGTAAAGGCTTCACCGGAAAATACGATCAATCCGACCTTATCACCCGCGAGCCGCTGGATCAAATTCCCGACTTCATATTTCGCTTTTTCCAACCTGTTCGGTTTGATATCCTCCGCGAGCATCGATTTGGAGACATCAAGAGCAATGAAGAGGTCAACCCCCTCCTGTTTCACTTCTTCCATCCGTGTGCCAACCTGCGGATTTGACAGACCGACCACTAACAATGTGAAGGCAAGTGTCAGCAAGGTTGCTTTAACAATCCCTTTCCTCGAGCTGTGGTCGCCGGAAAGACGTTGGAATAACTCGTAAGATGAAAAAATATTCCTCGCTGATGTTTGCCGTGTTCTAAGATAGATGAACATACCAAGCAGTGCCGGCAGCGCCAGCAGCAAGTATAAATATTCCGGTTGTCCGAATCTGAACATAAGTTTTTTTGCAGGTCGGCGTTAACGCTGACGCTCCATTATGGAATTTTTCTCAACCATGTAGAAACGATGCCGACATCGACAATCAACAAAAAAACGGCACCAAAAATGAATGAATAAAATAATTCAGTGTACCTTCTGTATGAACGGACTTCGACCCGCGTCTTCTCCATCTGATCGATCTCCTGGTAGATCGCTCTCAATTTTTTATTGTCGGTTGCGCGGAAATATTTCCCTTCGGTCATCTCGGCAACTTGCTTCAAAACTTTTTCGTCGATCTCAACCGGAACCATTTGATACCGCGTCCCGAACGGCGTCGGTATTGGATAAGGGGCTTCACCGATCGTTCCGACTCCCACAGTATAGACACGAATGTCATACGATTGCGCGATCTGTGCCGCGGTGATCGGATCGATCTCACCGCGATTGTTTACACCGTCCGTGAGAAGGATGATCACTTTGCTTTTTGCTTTGCTTTCGCGCAGGCGATTGATCGCATTGCCGAGTCCGAGACCGATCGCTGTTCCGTCCTCGATCATGCCGCTTTTCAACGGTCTGATCAACGATTTCAAAACATCATAATCGACCGTGAGCGGACATTGTGTGAAACTCTCACCGGAAAAGATCACAAGACCGATGCGGTCGTTCGTTCTCCCTGTAATGAACTCCTGCGCCACGTTTTTCGCCGCTTCAATCCTGTTCGGCTGGAAATCTTCCGCCAGCATGCTGCCTGAAATGTCGATGGCGAGCACGATGTCGATCCCTTCCGAATGGACATTTTGTCCTTTCGATGTCGATTGCGGGCGTGCCAGAGCAACGATAATTAATGCCACAACAATCATCCTCAGAACGAATGGCAAATGACGAAATCGTTCCTTCATGCTTTGCTTGATAGAGCTGAAGGGAGAGAGCGTGGAATACCGGATGTCGCTCTCCTTCGATTGCAGCCTGTAATAATACCAGACCGCCAATCCGGGAATGATCAGCAGCAAAAGCAATAATTCAGGATTTGCAAATGAGATATCAAGCATGTGTCGTTACTTCTTCTGTTTTTTCTGCTTCCTGTGCCACACTCTCAACGGGTTTCGTACTTTCAACGATCGTTCGCGCTGCCGGAATGACGCTTTCGTTCTCCAATGCTATCGGTTGATACTTTGCAAACTTCACAAGGTCTGCATCGGAAAGGAATGATTCGATCTCCGAGAAAATATTTTTACTGATCTCATATCGTTTCAATTGGTCCATCACTTCTCCTGTCGTCATTTCCAACGCAAGAATTCCGTACCGATGTTCAAAATACCGGCGGATGATCTCGGTCGCTTCACTGTAGAATATTTTTGTCTCCCCTTTCTGCCACAATCCTTTTGCCTGCAGTTCATCCAGTTGCATCAGCGCCAGCACGTGAGCAGGAATATTCGGTTTCTCTTCTTCCACAGCGTTGACCTTCTTTGCTCTTCGTTTGACGTAGTAATAGATGCCATATCCCGCAGCGGCAAGTGCAAGTGCGATCGCCGCATACATTGCGATCTCTTCCGCCGTAATTGGCAGCGACAATTGCGGCTTCACATCGCGGATCGCCTGCGACGTATCGACTTCGATCCCGCGAACTTCGACCGGAATGGAATTCGATTGTGCCGTTCGAATTTTCCCCGCATCATCTTTGTATTGGACCGCAAACGGCGGTATGTAATGACTTCCAGCGTCAAATTTCGTAATGACAAATTTCTTCTCCCATTGCACGATACCGTTCGATTCAGTCTTCACAATTGAATCCTGCTGCACAATATCGAACGAACCGAGCGTATCTCTGTATGACGGGATTGTCACTTGCAGTACCGATGGATGTTTGATTTCAACCGAATATCGAATCCAATCACCAATCGCGATCGATTGCGAATCAATTGATGCAGACACTGTGACGTCTTGTGCCCGACCCACAGAGAAAATTCCAAATGCAAGACTGAAGATAAATGTTTTCCTGAAATTCCAAATAACAAACAACAAATCACAAACAACTTCCAATGCCGAAATTCCAATTCCATGACAAGAATCCAGCATTGGAACTTGTGATTTATTTGAGCTTTGGAATTTGATTTTTAGAATTTGCATTACCATTACACTCTTGATTCCCTCATCTTGAAGAAATCAACCAGCGGACGGATGTACGGATTTTGGATCTCGATGTTGATCCGGTCCACTTTGGTTGAGAGAAGCGCCTTGCGGAGATACTCCTCGTGCTTCTGCCAATAATTCCTGAACGATTTCTGCACATTAGTATCGCTCGTATCAATCCAGCGTTCGACGCCGGTCTCTGCATCTTTCATCTTTATTAAACCGACTTTCGGCAGTTCCCGTTCGCGTGGATCGTTCAATGTTACCGCAATGACATCGTGTCGTTTGCCGACGATGCGTAACGCACTGTCATATTCTTCATCGATAAAATCGGACATCACAAAGGAGATCGATCTTTTCTTGATGACGTGATTCAAATATTCCAGTGCCCCGCCGATATTTGTTCCTGTCCCTTTCGGTTCATACGAAAGCAACTCGCGTACAAGCCGGAGGATATGCGATTTCCCTTTCTTCGGCGCGATGAATTTCTCGACCGTGTCGGAAAATAAAATCATACCCACTTTGTCGTTATTCCTGATCGCGGAGAACGCAAGCACAGCGCAGATCTCTGTCGCTATTTCCTGTTTCGTCGCTGTCACCGTTCCGAAATCGCCGGACTTGCTGACATCCACGAGCAGCATCACTGTCAGTTCGCGCTCTTCTTCAAAGATCTTCACGAACGGTTTGCCGTGGCGTGCCGTCACGTTCCAATCGATCTGACGGATATCGTCGCCGTAGGAATACTCGCGCACTTCGGAGAATTCCATCCCACGTCCTTTAAAGACGGAGTGGTACTCGCCGGAGAAGACATGGTTCACCATCCCTCTGGTTTTGATTTCGATCTGTCTTACTTTTTTGAGTAATTCTGCTGTGGTCACGATTATAGTCTTTAAGTATTTGAGTATTTAAGTCGTTGAGTAGTTGAGAATTATTTGTTAAAACTTTTATATAATCCATCCAACATTGCAATGATCTCATTTGCATCATTCTTAAGTCGATTTTCTTCTTCCTCATTTAAGTATTCATTTGTCATCGCTATATCCACACATCCTTTACATTCGAATCCCGACCGAATTGAGTAGGTCAAAAACCGGGCAAATTCTTTGTCAGAATAATTTCCTGCCCCCTCTGAGATATTGAGCACGATAGAATCTGCTGCTCTTCGGAATTGAGATGTCAGTGAGTATAATTCCTCTTTAGGAAATTTTTTAGTTGAGGTTCGAACAGTTTTGGTATACACTAATGCTTTTTTGTACACATTCAGATCTTCATACTTATGCATAATGCTCATCTTTCTTCATTTCTCAACTACTCACATGCTCATCTACTCAACTACTTCTACGGCACTTCAACTTTATTCAAAATTTCCTGCACGATCGTTTCGGATGTTACTTCCTCTGCCTCCGCTTCGTACGTGACGCCGATGCGGTGGCGAAGCACATCCAAACAGACTGCCCGGACATCTTCCGGAATTACATACCCGCGCCGTTTGATGAATGCGAATGCTTTCGATGCGAGCGCAAGCGAGATCGACGCACGGGGTGACGCGCCGTAGCTGATCAGGTTTGCGAGATTCGGCAACTGTGCATCTTTCGGGTTGCGCGTTGCAAAGACAATGTCGAGAATGTACCGCTCGATCTTTTCATCCATGTAGATTTCCTGCATCGATGCGCGCGCCCGTAAGATTTCTTTTGTGGAAACGACTCCTTTAATGTCCGGCTGTTTACCGGCAACATTCTGACGCATGATCAGCAGCTCTTCATCTTTCGACGGATAGCCGATCTTCACTTTTAACATAAAGCGGTCAACCTGTGCTTCGGGGAGCGGATATGTCCCTTCCTGCTCGATCGGGTTCTGCGTTGCGAGGACGAGAAACGGCTCATCCAATTTGAATGTATCCTCGCCGATCGTCACCTGACGCTCCTGCATCGATTCGAGCAGCGCGCTCTGCACCTTTGCGGGGGAGCGGTTGATCTCATCCGCCAGAATGAAGTTGGCAAAGATGGGACCTTTCTTCGTTTTGAATTTTCCTTCCTTTTGGTCGTAAATCAAAGTACCGACAAGGTCAGCGGGAAGAAGGTCCGGTGTAAATTGGATGCGCTGAAATTTCGCATCGATCGCGGCAGCGAGTGTCTTGATGGCGAGAGTTTTTGCCAAGCCGGGAACACCTTCCAGCAATATATGCCCGTTGGAAAGAAGTCCGATGAGGAGTCGTTCGACCATCTGTTTCTGACCGATGATCACCTTGTTGATCTCCATCGTCAACAGATCGACGAATGCGCTCTCTTTTTGGATTTTTTCGTTGATCGCTTTTATATCGTGGTGCATGAAATTCCTCCTATTGAACAAAAAGATGTCAGACCCTTTCTTATAGCCCAAAGAGCCTGACATCGTTCTGAACAGAATGTAACGAAAGGTTAGACGGATGAAAAATAAAGAATGTTCCCCACAAAATGAAGGATTTGACCTGTATTTTTTCAAATTATTTTCGTACAATTGTTATAGAAACTGTAAAAAAATCTCCAATCGCTGTCATT
>JACPGG010000175.1 GCA_016182545.1 Ignavibacteriales bacterium | reverse complement strand
TAAAATAATTCTTTTTTTAATTTTCGCATCTTCTAATAGACTATCCAAATTAATTCGATTACTGTTAATTCCATAGAATTGAATTGGACCATAATTTTTTTGATAAGTCTCAAAAGGTTTTAGAATTAAGGGACTATCTTCAAAATTTTCAATAATTATATAATAGTTATAACCAATCCTTAAATAAATTGTAAAAATCGTAATTGCTCTATCTTTAAGATTTTCTAGAGTGATACTAGAAATATATTTATCATTACAATCACGACTTGAGGCGGAAACATAATTGCCATAAATCCGCACACCCGCTTTGCGGCGATAAGTTAACGATGCTACAGCAATCGCTAAAATTGAAATACTTATTGATACATATACATACCATGGAGTCATATGCAATATCAGCACCTAACTAGTGATTATCCTGCAAAACGCGTAATAATATTCCGTATTGAATATTGTCTGCATTGCATCTCCCGCACAATCTACCTTCTTCTTTGTAATATGTCAACGTATAAGTCAGTCTGTTTTGCGGCGGTGTAAAAATGGGGTGAGCCGGAGCGGGCGTTGCGGTATGAGATCGCGTACTGATTTTTCTCTCCGCCCCCTTACGCAGATGTCAGACATCTTCCGGAGCCTGTCCGTTTGCGGCAGCGCGGCAGGGCGGGGGGATTGTAACGCGATTTTCTAAATCGCGTTAAGGCGAGATAAAATCTCGCCCTACATCGTTGTTTTATCTCTGCACTTCTAATATATCTTCCACCGATATTGCACGGCAGATGTACTTCGATCCGACCAGGTCATCGTGCTGTCCTGTTTGCCGTTCCCGTCGATCTGCCAAAACTTGTACGACGGTTCGATCACCAGCTCTATCAGCATCGCCGATCCGGATTCCCCTGTTTGACGCATCGTCAGCCATCGTCCCTGCAGCGGCTGGATATTCAGGGCATACTCCCTCCAGAAGAATGATGTATTGCTGCTGAATGTGGAATCCGCACGCAGATCGATCCACGCCGAATTGATAAAAGAGCTGTCCTGACTATCGGAGGAATATGCCACCCTCCATTTGCCGGTGAATTTTTTAAAGGCGGCTTCCGCCGTTTCACGGGTTTCAGTTGGTTCGTTGGGGCATCCGCCGGCAAAAAAGAGTGCGCCGATCAGTAACACAAGTATTTGTACTACAAGAAGAAGTGAAGAATGGTGATTTCGCAGTGATAATCGTTTCAAGTTCATCTGTCCGTCTCAATTGTTTTTCGACAATGTACCTTCTTCTTACTATGTAATCAACGTAGAAATTTGTCCGGTATTGAGGTGAGTAAAAATAGATTTTAAAATATCATTATCCGATTGCATGTGGGGACATCGAACGATGCGTGATTATTTTCGGCTTCGCCAATAAAAGGGGCGTCTTTTATGATTGGCAATCGCCAAAATACGAATCGTATTATCGACAAATGTATAGAGTATGCTGTAGGGAAAGCGCCGCAGTGTTTTGCGGCGAACGACTTTGAGAATTCGAGGAAATGTTTCTGGGTTTTGTTGGATGAATGTAGTTGAACGCTCGACTTCTGCGAGAAAAGCAACCCCAAGCCCCTGCACCCGGAGTTCATAGTAATCTGCAGCTTCATGGAATTCAGCTTCCGCTGCAGCGTGAAAAGAAACATTGTCGATCATTTCAGCCGTGCGCGTGCATTCTTAAAAACCACATCGGCAGGTTTCGATTTTGTTTTACCCTTCACCATATCTTCGTGGCGGCGCAACGCTTCTTCCGCCCAGAGTTTTTCATTTTCAGAATCAGAAAGATTATCAAGACTTGACAAGAGAACGCTTGCCAATTTTGCGCGGGCGGGCACATCTAATTTTAAAACTTGTTTTTGGATATGTCGGACATTCATTGCGTTTCTCCCTTCATATCAAAATTACAAAATCAATCGGTCGGATGCCACTTTCAATCTTAGTGGGTAGCGGGCTACATTGGCATTACGTCACCCCGAACTTGTTTCGGGATCTAAAAAAGATGCTGAAACAAGTTCAGCATGACGATATATTTTGTTTTGTAAATCATTAAAATTCAAAATAGCCCACTACTTATTAGTGAGTGATTAATAGAAGAAAGAGTCTTGAATTAAGATACACTCTTACCGACTCATCTACTTACAAACTCAACTACTTTTATACATCACCGAGCGCATGGAGACGGAACTCATGTCGAATGCGTTGTTGAAGAATTCAGGTCTGTCTTTCTTGTCCTGCAATCCCAGCGTGTAGAGAAGCGGCAAAAAATGATCGTATGTCGGGTGCGCGAGCTGCGCAACCTGACCGAGTTTCTGGAACTCCACGATCGATTGATGGTCTCCGGTCTCGATCCATTTCGAAATTTTTGCATCGAACTCAAGCGCCCAGTCGTACGGTTTGTTCTCTCCCCAACTGACGGCGCGCAGATTATGGACGATGTTCCCGCTCCCCATGATCATCACCCCTTTTTCGCGCAGCGCTTTCAACTCCTGCGCAAGTTCGTAGTGATATTGCATCGGTTGGCTGTAATCGAGACTCAATTGATAGACAGGAATATCCGCTTTCGGGAACATCTGCTTCAAAACGCTCCAGGTACCGTGATCGAATCCCCAGTCGTCGTCGAGCGAAACATGATGCTTCACCGCAAGCCTCTGCGTCTCCTTTGCGAACTCCGGCGCGCCGGGCGCGGGATATTGCTGTTGATACATCTCGGGAG
>JACPGG010000177.1 GCA_016182545.1 Ignavibacteriales bacterium | reverse complement strand
TAGTTTCTCTTCAAAGTCTTTGATATCGTTGTCCGCTTTGTTACGCGCTTCGACCGAGGTATCTATGTATCCTTGCTTTGCATCGACCTTAGCACTGAGTTCCGCGATTTGACCTTCGAGAGTTCTCACAGTTTCGGGAAGGTCGCCCTTCAATTCTTCGACATCATCTAAATTACTGTCAACGCGCTGCAATTGGTATAATAAGCGAAGTGTTTCTTCCAATGGAATCTCCTTCAATCTATATAATTCGACTATAAAAAATAATGAATTGGATTCGTACTATGTTCGGTCATGAAAATTTTTGCCGAAGATTTCTTCTTCTCTGTGATTTTTTTGATACTATCTTTGACCGCGGGAAGGACATGATGTTCGGTCTCGTAATGTCCGGCATCGATCAATAAAATTCTCCCTTCAAATTCCTGAAACGTATGATACTTAATATCCGCGGTGATCATTGCGTCGGCTCCCCGGTTTACGGCGTCATTGATCAATTCGCTTCCCGAACCGCCGCAGACAGCAACGCGTTGAATTGTTTTGGGACCTTTTGAAAACCTGAATGCCGGAACCCCCAACCGTTTTTTTGCCATAGCCAGGAATTGTTTTTCCGTCAGTGGTCTTTCCAGGTCGCCGATTGCACCAAGTCCGTATTCAGTGTTTTTGTTGGATAGTGGATAAATGTCGTATGCCACCTCTTCGTATGGATGCGCTTTCATCATCGCGGAAAGAACAGCATTGATCTTCCACGTTTCGCAAAGCATTTCTAATCGTATTTCCTGAGCCCGTTCAAGTTTTCCGACTTCTCCCAGGAAAGGCTGTGCATCGCGCATGCCGCGGAATGTTCCGGTACCCTCCGTACGAAAACTGCACGTGTCATATTTTGAAAATGTGCCGGCGCCTGCATCGTGCATCGATTCGGCTACCCGTTCTACATGCTGCAATGGGACGAACACAACGACCTTTGTCAGACTCTCTTTGAGCGGAGAAAGTACAGAGAGATTCTTTACCGTCAACATCTTTGCCAAAACAAAATTCACTCCCCATTTCACGCTGTCCAGATTTGTATGTGCCGCGTAAAGATTGATCCTTTGTTCGGTCAGATACAGGACGATCTCACCGACGCGCGACCCGGGAGTAATATTTTTCAGCGGATGGAAGAGAAGGGGGTGGTGTACAATTATCAGGTTCGCTTTTTTCTTTTTTGCTTCGACTGCAATATCCATTGTCATATCCAGCGCTACAAGGATATTTGTAATTATATCGCTCTCTCTTCCAATCTGTAATCCAACATTATCTCCTTTCCACGCAATAGCAGGAGGGGCAATTTTCTCAAATTTTTTTTGAAATTCTTTTACGGTCACAGGCGGATTCAAAAAAAATGTCCCGTTGGTTGAGCGGGACATTTTTTATCGATGAAAAAAAATTTTGCGTTCTTTTTTCTTACGCGATATAAACTTGGGATGTAAAGCACTATCGATCATTTCTGTATACAAAGTAGTAAATATGTGCAAAAAATGCAAGATTGACTTTCCTTCAATTTTTCGGTAAGTTAATGAAGAAATTTATAAGTTCTGATATTCGTTTCATCCAATTCTTTAAAGTCCGGAGTTCTTTCGTTGATTACCGAGTACGGCTACGATGTTTTCTTCAGCATTACTGCAATGTGTCTTGTTGTCGGTGTCGGTTCGTACTTTCTTATTGATCACGCTATCGTTAAAACTGTCCTTATTACACTGGCAATCTTAATTTTCATTTTTACGTTGAATTTTTTCAGAGATCCGGAGCGGGTTATCCCTGCCGGTGACGGATTGGTAATCTCCCCGGCTGACGGCACCGTGATTAAAATTGAAGATGTTGTTGAAGATCGGTACATAAAAGCCGAAACGAAAATGGTCAGTATTTTCATGTCTCCGGTGAATGTCCATGTGAATCGTCATCCCATTTCAGGTTCGATCGGGTATTTTGAGCATGTTCCGGGTGAATTTTTCGCCGCATTTGAGGACAAAGCGTCACTGAAAAATGAGCAAACGCATATCGGTATCGAAAATGGCAAGGGCAAAGTGTTCTTTAAACAAATTGCAGGATTCATTGCCCGCCGTATTGTAGCAAATCTGAAAGTCGGTGACAGTGTTGAGATTGGGAAACGATTCGGAATGATCAAGTTCGGCTCCCGTGTTGATATCTATGTTCCCAAAGATGCTGAGATCAAAGTTGTTCCAAACCAAAGGACGGTTGCCGGTGAGACTATTGTGGCGGTGATGAAATGATGATCACCCGTGCGGTAGTACCGACACTCTTCACGGTTCTCAATATGTTTTGCGGCTTCCTTTCCATCGTTCATTCAAGCGACGGGAAGTTTGTCGAGGCATCGTATCTTATCATACTGGCGGGTGTTTTCGATTCGCTTGACGGAGTGATGGCGAGACTTACAAAATCCAGCAGTGCGTTTGGCGTTGAGATAGATTCGCTTTCTGATGTGGTCTCGTTCGGTGCTGCCCCTGCTTTTTTAGTCTATAAATTATCATTGTATCAATTGGATGTGTGGGGCATCATTATCAGTTCGTTGCTCGTCATTCTGGGGGGAATCCGATTGGCACGATTTAATGTCCAACTGGTCGGATTCGATAAAGACTTCTTCAGCGGTCTACCGATTCCGGCGAGCGCAATAGCCGTTGTGTCGTATGTATTGACGTTCATCGTCGATGAAAACCGTCTTGAGGGAATGGCGTCTTCGTTTTTTCCATTCCTAGTCATAGTACTTTCGTTGATCATGGTCAGTACGATCAAGTATGACACGCTGCCGAAGTTCTCAGGAAAAGAGATCAAAAAGCATCCGATAAAAGTGATCTCGGTTTTCTTTTCTGTACTGCTGGTTCTCTTTACAAAAGGAGAGGCGATTGTGTATTTGATCGCTGCGTTCGTGCTCTTCGGCATTATTCGTCATGTTGTTAGTCTGTTCAGACATCATCCGAAATCAGAAGAAGAAATAGAAGAAGTACCGAGCTACGATATTTAATCTGAATGAACATTTATGTATCAATCAACAATCATCATTACTCTTCGTCCTTCAATCCTTGATGTGCAAGGCAAAGCGGTTGAACATAGCATTCACACGCTTGGTATGAATCAGGTAGGAAACGTGAGGATCGGAAAATCAATTCATTTAACTGTGAATGCCGTATCCGAAGATGAAGCGAAACGAATAATCGAAGAAGCATGCAAAGAACTGCTTGCCAATCCGGTGATGGAAGATTATTCGTTCACGATCAAAAAAGTATGAGCGCAAGAATAAAATTTGGGGTTGTCGTGTTTCCGGGATCGAACTGCGATCACGACGCGTACCACGCGGTAAAGCATCTCTTTCACCATGACGCCGAATTCTTGTGGCACAAAGAGACCGACCTGAAGAATTCCGACGTGATCATTCTTCCCGGAGGATTTTCGTACGGTGATTATCTCCGCACCGGTGCCATTGCAAGGTTCTCACCGATCATGAATGAGGTCATGAAATTTGCCAAGTCGGGTGGAATTGTTATTGGTATCTGCAACGGATTCCAAATTCTTTGCGAGTCGGGATTGCTTCCCGGTGTATTATTGAGAAACCAATCGTTGTTGTTTTCTTGCAAGCATGTCAATCTCCGAGTTGAGCAGAATACATCCCGCTTTACAAATGAGAACAACGTCGGGGATATCCTTCGCATCCCGATCGCCCACGGCGAAGGGAATTTTTTTGCGGAGCCGGACGTCATCAAATCATTGGAAGAGAACGGGCAGGTCATTTTCAGATATTGCGATGAGAAAGGTGCGATCACATCAGAATCAAATCCAAACGGATCGGTGAACAACATTGCAGGGATCATCAACAAGAACGGCAACGTGATGGGTATGATGCCGCATCCGGAGCGAGCATGCGAACTGCAACTCGGTTCTTCGGACGGTAGAAAAGTGTTTGAATCGTTAATCAACAGTTTTGTTTTACAAGCAGTGTAATCGTAGGACAGACATTCATGTCTGTCTGGAATTTTCAAGAAAGGAAGGCTCACCGTGATGGGACTAGGCACACAAGAGATCATTCTCATTCTTCTGGTCGTATTGATTTTCTTCGGCGCAAAGAAAATTCCTGAACTGGCGCGCGGCATCGGCAAAGGTGTTAGTGAGTTCAAAAAAGGAATGAGCGATGTGCAGAATGAACTCAACAAAGATGTGACGGAAACAAAATCCGAAGAGAAGAAATAATCGAACTGTCGTCATTCCGTGCTTCGTCATGACCGGCGTGAAGCGAAATAGCTTCCCCGGTGCACAATGCTTCGACACACCCTTACAATAATCAGTGAATATCAGAGAATCATACGATTCCTACCGCACACGACTGCTGCGTGACGGGGAATCATGCGAACAACGAGTACACGCTCACCTCGACGTTATCAAACAACGGAGTAATCTCAACGCATTCCTCTCTGTGTTCGAGGAAGAATCCTTACGCTCTGCCCAATCTGTAGACGCAAAAATAAAATCAGGGAATGCACGTCCGCTGGCGGGAATGATCATAGCGGTCAAGGATGTCTTGTGTTTGAAAGGAAAAAAGACAACCT
>JACPGG010000019.1 GCA_016182545.1 Ignavibacteriales bacterium | reverse complement strand
TTTTTGCCGCTGCAATTCTGAATCCGGCGTGAATACCTACACCGAGAAGAGAGAAGACGATTGCCAAGCCGCCGAGTGTCTCAACCGATGAATTGTAGTTGCGTCCCGGCATATAAAAATCTTGTAGATTGCCGATCCGGCTGTTCTCGCGTGTGTGGCATTCGTTGCACGACACGACATTCTCTTTTGGCGAGACCATATGATTGACGGGCCAGTACATTTCTGTCTTTGCAAACGCGTATTGACCGCTGTAAGGTAGATTGATGTACTGCATGCCGAGGGAGATCGATCTATTCCAGTCAAAATCGTTCCAGTATCCGCCATCTCCTTGTTGCGTTGAAAAAGTTTTCGGTTGCACGATCATCTTGTTGACAGGATCGTACGGCTGCTTTGCACGATGAATTTTTACCGGGATAATTTTAGCGTCGGGATCGTCGTAACTTCCGTGCAGCGTATTCATCCGGATAGGTGAGTCGGCAGAGATCGTATCGCCGGTAAGATAATGCGAGGCGGTGCCGTTGAACCAGACATATTCCGGCTTCACATTCCGTCCCCAGGTAAATGTCCCTTTGATGGATGCGTATGCGATATTCCCGAGTGAGTCGTGCGTCTCAATCGGCTTTCCGTTCTCAAGTTTTCCTGCCGTCGACCAATCCCACTCCAGTTTTGTCGAATTCACTTTTGCGTACTCGGGAATGTGGCAGGTCTGGCAGGCGACTTTCAGCGTATGCTCATTGATGACGTCGTTCTCATGCGGTGTTTCGGTGTGGCATTGTTCGCATGTGGAGCGATTGCGATTCATTGAAGAGAGTGAATACACTTTGCCGAGCATCTGATGCTTGTCCGTTTTGTGGCAGTCGACGCATTCGAGATTGACTCCGTCAGTTGCCATGTGCACGTCCACATCGCGGTGCGTATCGAATAATGCCTTTTCCAGGTCGCCGTGCTTCACATTATTCCCGCCGCCGCCAAAGAAATGGCACGTACCGCAATTTGCCTTTGTCGGCCTGCCGACGCGCTGAGCGACAAACGAGAGATCGACCGACGGATCGGGCATCCCCGCGCCGGAAGATTTTTTCACGTACGCATAGCTGTTATCGTGGCAGGCGAGACAATCGACATTATTCGCATTCGTGAAATCGAAATTCTTGTCACCCCAACCGTATCCGATATGGCATTTGTTGCACGACTGCTCGTTCGTGTTGATACCGATACAGAAATTGTTCAGGATATTCTTCTTGCCGATGTACCGGATTCCCCGTCCCTCAATATATTCTTCCCGCTCCCAATTCCAGTGCGATGAATTCATCACCTCGGTATGACGTTCCGTGTGGCATTGAATGCACTCAGCCGTGACATCCTGCGGCTTGGTGAATTTTTTCTGCAGTTGAGTGAACTTGGAGTGGTCCGCCGACGGCTTTTCTTTTTTTGCAAAGTGTTCTTTCAGTTCCGAAAGTGTTGCCGGCTCAACGCTCTTTTTGGTGATCGACGAGACAAAAGCGAGTGCAATGATTGCCAGTGCAATAAGTGGTATGATGAATCGTTTCATATGTTTTGATAGTTATTGGTTTCACGTCTCACGTTTCAGGTATACATCCTCATGCGTAAAACCTGAATCCTGAAACTCTATTGCGCAACCCTGCGTGTGATCGCTTCTTTTATCTCTCCGCAGTTGCTTGCACGTTTATAGACGTCACACAGCCGGCACTCTTTTGCAGCACAGACTGTGAGTGTGTGTTTGTATGTCCAGCATCCGCCGGAATGTCCTTTGTACGCAGGGCAGACCGAGCGGTCTTGCTCGGAACATTTGACGATATCCCAGCACGGTATCATCGCGTGGATCCGTTTCATGCCGCCGATACTGATCTTTTCTTCATTGATTGCTTTGCGGATACATTCAAACCGTTCGATGTCGGCTTTGGAATACAGCCGCTGGCGTCCCGATGTTTTGAAAGGAGCAATGAGTCCTTCGCTTTCGTACATCCGTAACGTTTGTACCGAAACGTCCAGCATCCGGGCAGCCGTGCCGATGGAATAAAGAGGAATATCAGAGTCGTGTGTGGTCATATCTATATTTAATATTGGCAACTATTATGCCATCCGGAACTTTACATTTAAGCACATTTTCCCGATAATCAGACAAGAAAGTCTTCTATCTTTTGCAAAACGCTCAAATTTCTATTCTTATCAATGACAAATCTGTCGATACACCCGCCATAATTCCCTCTTTTTCAAAAGTGGCTTGTGGCACTTTAATTGCAATCACGGAAACAGATTTTTGTCGCACACGGATTGTGTATCAAAAAGTCTGATTTCACTTTTACTCATCATTTGTGCTTTAGAAAGGAAATTTTTCACGATGCCAAAGTATGTATATAGTTTTGGCGGTGGCCGCGCCGAAGGAAAAGCCGATATGAAAGCGTTGCTCGGAGGCAAAGGAGCAAACCTTGCGGAAATGACGAACATCGGTTTACCGGTTCCCCCCGGATTTACAATCACGACGGAAGTTTGCACCTACTACTACGCTCACAACAAACACTATCCCGCATCGCTCGCAAAAGAAGTCTACCAGGCGACGCAAAAATTGAACAAAGCGATGAAAGCGAAGTTCGGCGATCCGAAGAATCCGCTGCTGGTCTCGGTCCGTTCCGGCGCACGTTCATCGATGCCCGGTATGATGGATACGATCTTGAATCTCGGCATGAACGATGTCGTCGCCGAAGGATTGATCGAGAAGACGAAGAATCCCCGCTTCGTGTACGACTCGTACCGCCGTTTTGTGCAGATGTACGGCGATGTGGTGATGGGAGTCCGTCCTCAGGGAAAACATGACAAAGATCCGTTTGAAGTGATCATCGAACATAAAAAGAAATTAAAACAGGTCCATCTTGATACCGACCTGACCGCTGAGGATCTGAAAGATCTCGTGCAGCAATTTAAAAAAGCGATCAAGCAGAACACCGGAAAAGATTTTCCCGAAGATCCCGAAGAACAGATCTGGGGTGCCGTCGGCGCAGTGTTCGGTTCATGGAACAACGACCGCGCGAACGCATACCGCAAGATGAACAACATCCCCGGCTCATGGGGAACGGCTGTCAACATTCAGGCGATGGTGTACGGCAACATGGGTGAGAATTCCGGAACCGGCGTTGCTTTTACGCGC